>JBKKCN010000296.1:0-28053 GCA_046712525.1 Candidatus Rokuibacteriota bacterium | reverse complement strand
CGTCGACGGAAAGCCGCTTAGCTTTCGGCGCGTGATCGGCGCGGTTCGGGGCGGGCGTCGGGGTTTCTGGACCACGTGGATGGTGGCCGAATCGGATCGAGGGTGGCTGGGCTCCATCGACACGCCTTGTGCGTTTTTAGTTGAGAGGAAAACGGGTCCCGGCACCCCGAGCCCACTCCGCTCCCGCCTACCGTTGGTCGACTTCACATTCAGCGCGAGAACCGCACAGCTTTGCTTGTTCCGGCGTCGGACGCTGCTTACTCGACCCAGGCGAAGTTGACTTCGAGGATTTCGAAGGTTTTTTGGCCGTTGGGGAGCTGCGCGGTGACGGAGTCGCCGACGTTTTTCCCGATCAGCGTGCGCGCCAACGGGGCGAGGATCGAGATGCGGCCGTGGGGGGGGTCGGCTTCGTCGGAGCCGACGATCCAGTAGCGGACTTCCTTACCGGCGTCGTCCTCGAGGCGGACCGTGGAGCCGAAGGTGACGCGAGTGCCGCCGGTGGGCGGCTCGATGACCTCGGCGCCACTGACCTTGGTCTCCAGCTCGCCGATGCGTCCCTCGATGAAGCTCTGCTTCTCGCGCGCGGCGTGGTACTCGGCGTTCTCGGACAGATCGCCGTGCGCGCGCGCCTCCGCGATGGCCTTGATGATGGTGGGACGCTCCACCCGCTTGAGCCGATCCAGCTCGTCGCGCAGCCGCTCAAACCCCGTGCGCGTCATGGGCGTGCGCGGCACCGTCATGCGCGCGTTACCCGCGCCGCGGCAGCGGCGCGCCCAGCTTGCCGAAGCGCTCGATCTTGGCGCTCGCCATCGTGCCCGCCATCCATCCCTCCCACACCGAACTCTGCTTCTGGGAGAGCACCTCGCCCTCGACCGTGTCCCGCTCCGCGGTGAGATCGGTCGCGTTGGGCGCCACTCGCTCGAGCGTCTTGACGACGTAATAGCCCTGCGGTGTCTTCACGGGTTCGCTCACGGCACCGACGGGTGTTTGCAACGCGGCGAGCTGGACGTCACCGGGCAGCCGCTCCGCGGGCTTGGCACGGGAGAAGCGCGCGGTCTCGCCCGTCGTCGCCGCCACCTTCCGCGCCGCCACCTGGAGGTCGGACGTCTTCGCCTCGGTGGCGAGCTGGCGCGCACGCTCGAGGGCGGCAGCGTCGGCCTTTTGCCGCTTCACGGCGGCGATGACCTTGTCGCGGATCTCCGCCAGCGGCGGTACACCGGCGGGGATGGTCTCGAACGCCTTCATCACGACGTAACCCGCCGGCGTCTGCACGGGCGCCGACACCCCGCCCTGCGTGAGCGCGAAAGCCGCCTCCTCGAGCGCGTCCGCGGCGGCGCCGATTCGTTCCGTTTTGGCGAGCGTTGTCTCCACCGGCGTGAGCCCGAGCTTCCTGGCTTCCGCCATGAAGTCCGCCGCTGTCTGCAGCGGCGGCTTCACCTCGTCCGCTTTCGCCTTCGCGGCCGTCTCCGCCGCGTCGGCGGCAAGTCGCCCGCGAATCTGCGCGCTCACGTCCTTGAGCGGCTTGCGGCTCGCCTCCCGGATGTCGAGCACCTTGATGGCGTGAAATCCGAACTGCGTGCGCACCGGCTCCAGCGACAGCTCACCCTTCTTGAGCGCGAAGAGGGCGGCCTCGAACTGGGGCACCATCTCCCCCTTGCTCACGTAGCCGAGCTCGCCGCCGTTGCCCTTGGAGCCGGGATCCTCTGATACTTCCGCCGCGAGCTTGGCGAAGTCCTCCCCCGCCTTCGCGCGCCGGATGACGTCGGCGACCTTGGCCCTCGCCTTGTCTTCCGCTTCGCTGCCGCCCGTCTGTCCCACCGCCACCAGCACGTGCGCGGCGCGCACCTGATGCGGCGTCTCGAATTCGCGCGCGTGCTCCGTGTAGAACTTCTCCACATCGGCGTCGGGCACGGTGGGACGAAAGTCCTTGGGCGCGATGGTGACGTACTGCACGCGACGCCGCATCGGCTGCTGGAACTCCACTCCGTGCTGCTTGAGGTAGGCGTCCACCTCGTCCCCCCCGGCGGTGGCGGCGACCACGAGAGCGCCGGTATCGACGAGCGCCCACGCCGCGCGCACCTGCTCGCGCTTGGAGACAAAGGCCTGCTCCACCTCGGCCTCGGACACCTTGGCGCCGGAGGTGATGACCCGTTGCAACTTGCGCATCGTGAGCTGCCGCCGCAGGTCATCCTCGGCATCCACGCCACGCTGGCGCAGGAACGCCTGGTAGCGCGGCATCGAAAAGCGGCCGCTGTCCTGGAAGTCAGGAATGGCGTGCACGGCGGCGTTGAACTCCTCGTCGGACAGCGCCAGCCCTTCTGCGCGCCCGCGCTGCACGGCGGCCGCCTCACGGATGAGGTCGTCGAGCACCTGCCGGGAGAGCCCCATCTGCTCGGCGAGCTGCGGCGTCAACGTGCCGCGGTTCATCTGCGAGTAGAAGTTCAGGTAGACCTCGTAGCGGCGCTGGTATCGCTCCGCGGGAATCGCCTCCCCGTTGACGAGGGCCACCGTGTCGGCGCGAGCGGCTCCGCTGCTGCCGCCGGCGAGAGAGCCGACGTAGATGGACGAGAGGACGAAGGCGGCGATGACGAGCAGAAGGCCGACCTGGAGCAGCTTGCGATACCGACGCATGACCGTGATCATTCAGACTCCTTGAGAGCGGGCGCGTTTTTTAGGAACCTGCTAGTCGTCCCCGTCCGCCTGCCGCAGCCGGGGCGCGGGCGCGCCCTCTTCGGGCACGACGCGTCGGGCGACGGTGACGAATCCGGTGTGGGCCACCATCCGGTGAAAGGGCCGTACGGAGGTGCCCTCGATGTTCCACGGCCGAAAGAGCGTCTCGAAGGTCTCCACGAGCGCCCAGTGCCGCTCGTGATGCAGCGCCTCCGAGATCTGGTGAGACTGGATGATGGTGGGGACGTAACACATGAAGATGCCGCCCGGGCGCAGCACGCGCGCCACCGCCTGCGTCAGCTTCCAGGGCTCGGGAAGGTCGAAGAGCACGCGGTCCACCGGCTCCTCTTCCGCGAGCCCGTCCTCCACCGGGCGCAGGCGCACGGTGAGGTTGCTCACCTCGCCGAGGCGCATGTGGATGTTGGCGAGCGCCCGGCGCGCGAACTCGGCGCGCTGCTCAAAGCTGATGACCTTGCCGTCGGGGCCCACCGCGCGCAGCAGCGCGAGCGTGAGCGCGCCGGAGCCCATCCCTGCCTCCAGCACGCGGCAGCCGGGGTAGACGTCCGCCCAGAAGAGGATCATGGCGAGGTCTTTGGGATAGATGACCTGCGCGCCGCGCGGCATCTCGAGCACGAACTCCGCCAGCGTGGGCCGGAAGGCGAGATAGCGAAGTCCCATCGAGCTGCGCACCCAGCTGCCCTCGGGCTGCCCGATGATGGCGTCGTGCGTGATCCACCCGCGGTCGGAATGAAACGTCTCCGATTTGCGCAGGAAGATGAGGTGACGCTTGCCGCGCTGGTCGATGAGCAGCACCTGCTCACCGTCCTGGAAGGACAGCCCGTCGTTCACGCGGTGGCGGCTTCTGGGTCGCGCGGCGCGGAAATCAATGCGGGAGCGGCGGCGCACTCGAGAGCCGCCGGCTTCGAATCTGCCATGACCTTGCAATGGTACACTAACGCCGCGATGGAGACACCCCGCCGCCCAGCCAACCCCGCGGGGGCACTCACCGTTCGGGAGCTCGGCCACGTCTCCCTCTTCGTGCGCGATCTCGACGCCACCCGCCGCTTCTATCGCGACCTCCTCGGCCTGCGCGAGACGGGCACCGCCAAGGACGGCCGCATCGTCTTCTTCTCCGCCGGCGTCCACCATCACGACCTCTCGTGCGAGCTCGCGCGCGCCGCCGGTCCCGGTCCGCAGCCCAAAGGCGTGCCCGGCCTCTATCACATCGCCTTCGACGTCGGCGCCTCGCTGGACGTCCTCGCGCAGGCGCGCCGCACGGTGGAGGCGGCGGGCCTCACCGCCTTCGGCGAGACGGCCACCAGCTTCTGCGTGCGCGATCCCGACGGGCATGAGATCGAGCTGTATGTCGAAGCGCGCCCGGCTCCGGTGGGTCCGCGAACGGCCGTTTAGATCGGGGCGGCGGACACTCGTTTAAATCACGCGGGGTGGCCTGAATTTTCTTGTTTACATGGGGGACCTCGACGGGCCCCCCAAGCCCCCCGGGGCTTGCACGCGCCATATGGCGGCGCATCCGATCACGAGGGCGATCACGACGAGGGCGAATGCGGGCAGGTAGGTGCCGGTGGTGTCGAAGATGCGGCCGCCGAGCCAGGCGCCGAGCGCTTCGCCGGGACCGATGGCGAGGCTGAGCCACCCGTAGATGGCGCCGAACGAGGCGCCCGCGAAGACGTCGGCGGAGCGCGCGGAGGCGACGATCCCTGACGAGCCCTGTGCCATGCCGTAGAACGCGACGTAAAGCGTCAGCCACATGGGCGCGCCTGTCGCCGCCATCGCGGCCAGACAGCCGATGCCGATGGCCGCGCTCGCGTACATGATCGTCAGCGTCGGTGCGCGACCGATGCGGTCCGAAAGCCAGCCCGTGGTGAGCCGCCCCGCGAGGCTCACGAGGCTCACCGTGCCCAGCGCGGTGGCGGCCGCCGCCGGCGTCACGCCCTGCCCGATGGCGTAGGCGATGATGTGCGTGTTCATGAGTGGAAACGCGAACGCTCCCGCGAAGCGCGCGAGCGCCAGCCACCAGAAGGGCGCCGAGCGCACGGCATCACGCACCGTCCACGGCGCCGGCGCATCGGCGGCCCTCGGCGCCGGCATCACGCCCGCGGGCAGGCGCTGAAAGGCGTTGAGCGGCACCACGACGAGGACGAGCAGGACCGCCCACGCCAGCAGCGTCACGCGCCAGCCGTACGCGAGGACGAGCGCCTGTCCGAGCGGGATGAAGCAGAAGGCGCCGAAGCCCGTCCCCAGGTCCGCCACCGCGATGGCGCGCCCGCGCGCGCGTGGATACCAGAGCGCGGCCACCAGGAGATTGGCCTGGCTGCCGAGCATGGAGAGGCCGAGACCGGCGATGAGGCCGTACGCGAGCACGAGGGTGAGAAGTGACGCGGCCTGGCTCGCCAGCACGAACCCGCCCGCCGCCAGCAACGCGCCCCACTGGAAGAGCCGGCGAGGGCCGACGCGGTCGAACGCCCAGCCGATGATGGGAGAGCCGAAGCCGCCGAGCAGCAGCACGGTGGACTGCACGGCGGCCACCTCGCCGCGCGAGCCTGCGAACTCCGTCACCAGCGGCAGATAAAGCACGGCGAAGGCCATCACGATGCCGTTCTGGATGGCCAGGGTGGCGGCGGCGATGCCGAGCGAGAGGGACGGCTTCAGCTCAGCGGGAGACGGTGAGGCGCTCGCGACCGTAGTGATCCGGGTCCTGCCACGGCCGGCCCTCCGTGAAGCGCCGCGATGAAAACGGCGTCAGGTCCGCAGTGACGGGCGCGCCGCGCACGATCCACTCTGCCAGGCAGCGGCCGATAGCGGGCGAGGTCTTGAACGAGGTGCCGGAGTCGCCCGCCATCACCCATAGTCCGTCGATGGACGGTACGCGATCGATGACGGGACGGCCGTCGGCGCTCATCATGATCATGCCCGCCCAGCCGCCGCGCATGGGCGCATCCTCGAAGACCGGCAGGCGCGCGGTGAGCGCCGCGCGACAGCCGGCGACGTAGGCGGCGTCGACGGGCTCGTCGTACTTCTCGGGGTCCGTGTGGAGCGAGCCCAGCTCCACACCGATGAGCGTGGCCGCGGCACCCTCGGGCCGGAACCACGCGTGCTGCGTGGCGTCGATGACGGCGGGGTGGCGGTGGGTGAAGCCCGAGGGCCAGCGGAAGATGGCGACCTGGATTCGGAAGGGCGTGAGAGGCCAGTCCAGGCCGAGCGGCGCCAGCAGCGGCTGAGCCCACGCGCCCGCGGCCACCACGACTGTCCGCGTGGCGATCCGACCGGCCGTCGTTTCCACCGCGGTCACGCGCCCACCCTCGGTGACGACGCGCAGGGCCTCGCAGTGCGTCGTGATCGTTGCCCCCGCGCGCAGGGCCGCCTCCGCGAACGCGTAGGTGGTGGCGACGGGATCGGCGAAGCCGGAGCCCGGCTCGTAGGCGGCGGCGCCCACCCCGGTGAGGTCGGCGCCGGGAAGGAGCGCGCGCGCCTCGTCGAGCGTGATCGCGCGCGTGTCGATACCGAGGCGCCGCTGGCGCTCCACGTTGCGGCCGAGCGCGTCGCGGTACTCGGCGGCCACGAGCTGCACGAAGCCGACGGCCTCGAAGCCGCACCGGCCGCCCACGATCGCGTCGAAGTCGCGGAAGACTTTGAGGCTCTCGAAGGCGAGCCTCGACTCCGCGTCATTGGTGTAGTGCATGCGCACGAGCGCACCCGACTTGCCCGTGGCGCCCGCGGCGAGGTGACGGCGCTCCACGAGGTGCACGTCGCGCACCCCGAGCGCGGCGAGCTGGAAGGCTGTGCTGGCGCCGATGCAGCCCCCGCCGATGACGACGACGTCCGCCGAACGCATGGTGCCGCGGATTGTAGCAGGCATGAGGATCGGCATATAGTAGCTGGGATGCGGATCCTCATCGTCGACGACTCCTCGCCTCGCCGGCGCCTCCTCACCGCACTCTTCGAGCGCGACGGGCACGAGGCGGTCACAGCCAATGACGGCGAGGCCGCCCTCGCCCTGCTGCCGAGCACGGCGGTGGACGCGGTGGTGTCCGACGTCCGCATGCCGAAGATGGACGGCTTTCAGCTCTGCCGCGCCCTGCGTCGCGACCCACGCTGGACGAAGCTGCCCTTCATTTTTTACAGCAGCATCTTCATCGGGAACCCCGCGCAGGAGCTCGGACGTGACCTCGGCGCCACCGCCTACCTCGACGCCAAGGACGTGGCGCCGGACCAGGTCGCCCGCGAGCTGGAGACGCTCGTGGAGCGCCACGTGCGGGCGCAGTACGACGAGACGCTGGGACGCCTTCTGGACGACCTCGAGTTCGCGCGCCGGTACCACCACGTGGTGCTCTCCTCGCTCGCGGAAGCCGGACAGGAGAATCTGCACGAGCTGGTGACGACGAGCGCCCGGGCCCTCGACGAGGTGGTGACGAAGCTGGATGGCGAGCGGAAAACGCTCGCGAACGCCGAGCGCACCGTGAAGGCCGCGCAGCTGGAGCTGTTGAAGGAGCTGGGCGACTACCTCGGTGACAAGATCAACAACCCTCTCGCCGTCATCCTCGCCAGCGCCCAGCTCCTGGAGATCAAGTCCCCCGGCGACGCCACCGCCACCGCCGCCGAGCGCATCGCCACCGCCGTCAACAAGATCAACCAGGTGGTACGAGAAATCGCCGACCGCAGCGCCGACGACGCGTAACAACCGCCGCAAACCTCGAACGAGCGTCCGCACCCGGGGGCTTGGGGGGCCCTTCGAGGCCCCCATGTTCATCAAGAAAATTCAGGCCGAGCGCATGCTTTAGACGAGCGTCCGCGGAGGCGCCGCCAGCTACCCGATCCCGAACGCGTCCAGTCCCGTGATATCCCGGCCCACGATCAGCGTATGGATGTCGTGCGTGCCCTCGTAGGTATTGACCGTCTCGAGATTCAGCATGTGTCGGATGACGGGGTGCTCGTCCACGATGCCGGCGGCGCCCATGATGTCCCGGGCCAGGCGCGCACCGTCGAGCGCCATCTGCACGTTGTTCATCTTGGCCATCGAGACCTGCTGTGGCCGCACCTTGCCGGCATCTTTCAACCGGCCCAGCTGCAGCACGAGGAGCTGGGCCTTGGTGAGCTCGGTGATCATCCACACCAGCTTCTGCTGCACGAGCTGGAAGGCGCCGATGGGCTTGCCGAACTGGATGCGCTCCTGGGCGTATTGCCGCGACCAGTCGTAGACGGCCATGAGCGCACCCACCGCGCCCCACGCGATGCCGTAGCGCGCCTGGTTCAGGCACCCGAGGGGGCCGCGCAGCCCCTTCGCCTTCGGCAGCTTGTTCTCGAGCGGAATGCGACAGTCCTGGAAGGCCAGCTCCGACGTGATGGACGCTCTCATGGAAAACTTGCCGTGGATGTCCATCGTCGAGAAGCCCGCTGTCCCGCGCTCGACGAGGAAGCCATAGATCTCCCCGTCGTCTTCCTTGGCCCACACCACCGCCACGTCCGCGATGGAGCCGTTCGTGATCCAGAGCTTGGTGCCGTTGAGCACGTACGCGTCGCCTTTGCGGGAGGCACGCGTCTTCATGGAGCCGGGATCGGATCCGTGATCAGGCTCCGTGAGGCCGAAGCACCCGATCTTCTCGCCCGTCGCCATGCCGGGCAGCCACGTGTCCTTCTGCGCCTCGGAGCCGTACGTGTAGATGGGGTACATGACGAGGCCGCTCTGCACGGAGGCGGCGGAGCGCAGGCCGGAATCCCCGCGCTCGAGCTCCTGCATGATGAGGCCGTAGGCGACGTTGTTGAGGCCGGCGCATCCGTAGCCCTTGAGGGTGGCGCCGAAGACGCCCAGCTCACCGAGCCGGGGAATGAGCTTCACCGGAAACGTGCCCGCCCGATGGTGCTCGGCGACGATGGGCAGGAATTCCGCCTCCACCCAGTCACGCACGGTGTCACGGATCATCCGCTCGTCCTCGGAGAGGAGACTGTCGATGTCGTAGTAATCCACGCCTCGGAACTTTTCCATGCTTACCCCCGCAGCCGGATGGGATTGAAGTCAGTGTCGTAGTCGAAGGTGTCGAGGCGCTCCGCCCCCTTGAGCCACGCCACCGCTGCGTACGTGAGGGGCGTGGCCGCTGCCTCGTACAAGACCTTGAAGAGGTACTGCCCGCCCATGATGGCCACGAGCACGGACGCGGGCACCGTCCCCGCGAAGGCGATCGTCACGAACACGCCGGTGTCGATGGCCTGGCCCACGACGGTGGAGCCGATGGTGCGCACCCAGAGCCATCGCCCCTGCGTGGCCACCTTCAGGCGCGCGAGGACGAAGGCATTGGCGAACTCGCCCACCAGGTAGGCAAGGAAGGACGCGAGCAGAAGACGCGGCGTGTGGCCGAAGATCTCGTGGTAGGCGGTCTCACCCGTCCAGAAGGGCGCCGGCGGCAGCGCGCCCCCCACCCAGACGGCGGCCACCATCACCGCATTGCACGCGAAGCCGAGCCAGATCGCCCGCCGCGCCGCCGCGTAGCCCCACACCTCGGTGAGGACGTCGCCCACCACGTACGAGAGCGGAAAGATCACGATCCCCGCCGTCAGCACGATGCCGCCCACGACGATGAGCTTGCTCGCGATGATGTTCGCGGTGAGCAGACACGTGATGAAGAGGGCAATGCAGCTGATGAACCGCCAGCTCATGGCCGTTGAATCATACAATAGGGTCGTGAGCCCGGGCCGCCGAACGGTCGTCCTCCTGAGCGGCGGCGGCGATTCCACGACGGCGCTCGCGCTCGCGCGCCGCGACGGCTGCCAGACGTACGCGCTCACCTTCCAGTGCGGGCAGCGCCACGCCGCGGAGATCGACGCCGCGCGCCGCGTGGCGGCCGCGTTCGGCGTGGCCCGCCACGAGATCCTCACCATCGACCAGCGGGCGTTCGGCGGCTCCGCGCTCACGTCCGCCCTTCCGGTGCCGAAGGATCGCGCGATGGCGGACATGGGCGCCGATATCCCGGCGACCTACGTGCCCGCGCGCAACACGATCTTCCTCTCGTTCGCGCTCGCCTTCGCAGAGGTGGTGTGCAGCCGCGACATCGTGATCGGCGTGAACGCGCTCGACTACTCCGGGTATCCCGACTGCCGCCCCGAGTACATCGCCGCCTACGAGCGCATGGCGGCGCTCGCCACCCGCGCCTCCGTGGAAGGTGCGCCCCCACTGCGCATCCACACCCCGCTCATCACGATGACGAAAGCCGAGATCGTTCGCTCCGGTCTCGCCCTCGGCGTCGACGACGGCCTCACGCTCTCCTGTTACGATCCCGCGCCTGATGCCCGGCCCTGCCGCCGCTGCGACGCGTGCCGGCTGCGCCGCAAGGGCTTCGAGGAAGCCGGTGTCGCCGACCCCGCCGCCTAGTGCGGCTCCTCATCCTCGCCCTCGGCACCTTCGCCATCGGCACGGAGGGCTTCGTGATCGCGGGCGTGCTGCCGCTGATCGCGACCGATCTCCGCGTGTCGGTGGCGGCGGCGGGCCAGCTCGTCACCCTCTTCGCCCTCGCGTACGCTGTGGCGGCCCCCGTCCTGGCCACTCTCACCGCCGCCATGCCGCGCCGGCCGCTGCTCGTGACCGCGATGGCGGCCTTCACCGCCGCCAACGTCTTCGCCGCCGTCGCGCCCGGCTACGGGTGGCTCGCGCTCGCACGAGTGCTGGCTGCCGTTTCCGCCGCCGCCTACACGCCCACCGCGGGTGCGGTGGCTGCCATGACCGCGGCCCCGGCGCAGCGCGGGCGCGCGCTCGCCACCGTCACCGGGGGCCTCAGCGTGGCGGCGGTGATCGGCGTGCCGGTGGGGACATGGATCGGGTCGCTGTTCGGATGGCGGATGACCTTCGTCTTCGTCGCTGTGCTGGCGGCGGTGGCCGTGACCGGCATCGCAGCCACCCTGCCCGCGACGGCGACACCGGCCTTCGTGCCTTTCCGTGCGCGTCTCGCCCTCCTCGGACGCGGGAGCGTGCTCGCGGCTCTCGCCGTCACCACATCCTGGATGACCGGCATCTACGTCCTCTACACGTACATTGCGCCCGTGTTGCGTATCACGGCAGGGGTGACCGAGCGCGAGCTCAGCGTGCTGCTGCTCGTCTTCGGCGTGTTCGGTGTGGTCGGCACGTGGCTGGGCGGACTCGGCGCCGATCGCCTCGGCGTCACCCGCACGAGCGTGCCCGCACTCATCGTGATCGGCGGCGTTCAGCTCATGCTGCCCGCGCTCGCCACCACGCCTCTGCGCGCAACATCGCTCATGGCCGCGTGGGGCCTCGGATGGGCGTTCGTGGCGGCGCACCAGCATCGCCTCGTGTCGCTGGCGCCGTCGACCCCCGCGGTGATCCTGTCCTTCAACTCCTCCGCCCTCTATCTCGGCGTCGCCCTCGGCGCCGCCATCGGCGGCCTCCTCATCGCCCGCGCGCCCATGCACGTGCTCGGCCTGGTCGGCTGCACCTTCGAGCTCATCGCCCTCACCCTCGTGCTGCTCCTCGGCCGGAATGCACGCGCCGGACGCTCAAAAGTGCCCAGATCCTAGGCGGGATATCGAGGAGCACCACGGCTTTGCCGGGGTGCTGCCGCTTCGAAGACGCGCATGAGGTTGCCGCCGAGAACACGGCGCAGGTCGCCTTCGCTGTAGCCGCGGGCGAGAAGGGCTGCCGGCACTGCCGCGAATTCCCGGTACGTGGGCACGGACGTGAAGGTCGACATTCCCGTCATGTCAGTACCGATGCCGACGTGCTCGATGCCGACGAGCGCGCGCACATAGTCGATACTCTGCAGAAAGATGTCGAGCGTGTCCCCGGGGCGCGCGAGCGGCCACACGCCCACCACTCCGCCGCGGGCGGCGACGGCCCGCAGCATGTCGTCGTCGAGGTGACGGGCATACGAGCGCAGGCGGGCGGGCCCCGTGTGCGACACGATGATGGGCCGCCGCGAGGCGGCGAGGATTCCCTGCAGAGTGGCGGGCGAAGCGTGGGCGCCGTCCACGATCATGCCCAGCCGGTTCATCTCTGCGATGACGTCGGCGCCGGCGGCGGTGAGACCTCCGTGGCGCGCGGCCTCCGTCTGGATGTCTCCCAGCTCGTTGATGCGGTAGTGCACGAGCTGGATGGAGCGGACGCCGAGCTCGTGCAGCTCGCGCACGCGCGCCACCTGCCCCTCCAGCGCATCGCCCCCCTCGCACGCGAGGAGCGCGCCCGGCACGCCCTCCCGCTGGGCGGCGGCGACGTCGGAGGGGGCAAGGATCATGCGAAGGCGGCCCTCCTCTGCGCGCACCCGCACGCGGCGCAGCTGGCCGAGCGTCTCGCGGTGAAGCTCACCCGCCACAGGGTCACGATAGTTTTTGATCCCGCTCGGCTCGCGCCGGATGACGGGACCGTCGGCGACGGCGCAGAAGAAGGCCGTCGCCACCCCGCTGCCGCGCAGCTCGGCGAGCGCAGCCAGCGGCAGCTCCCGCGTCGCACGCCGCGTGAACTCTCCGGGATGCGCGTGGAGGTCAACGATGGGCGCGCCCGCCATGGCGCGCGCCCCCTGCGCGACGACGTCCTCTTCGCGGCGCGCGGCCGACTCCACGGAGGGGCCCGCACAGGCGGTGGTGACGGCACCGAGAAGACCGGCGAGGAAGGCGCGGCGGGCGAGGGGATCGCCGCCGCCGCAGCACTCCGACATCAGACGTTGGTGACGATGGACGACGGCTCTTCCGCGAGCGCGCGCTCGAGCGCTCGCGCAAGCTCGGGATCGTGATCGTGGTTGGAAGCGAAGATCCGGCACTGCGCGACCTTGCCCGGCAGGTATTTCAGGATCTCCGTGAGGGGCTCCATCGAGACGTTGCGCGTACTGGAGTCGTACACGTAGATCTGGCGGTCACCCATCTTGAGCGGGTTGAGCGGGCGAGGGTCCTGCAGCGCCATGTCGATCCGGAACGGAAAGTCCTTCAGCCGCGCGGGCAGAAACGCGCGCACGCGCTGCTCCACCGTCTCCGCGGGGAGGAAGGCGTGGCCGCGGCGCGGCTCGAAGAGGTCGAGCACGATCTCGTGCGACATCCGCCACTTGAGCCGGCGGTCCAGGATCTGGCGCCACTCCGCTCCCAGCCGCTTCTTGTCGGCGTCGCCGTCGTCCTCCCAGCGCGCGACTTCTTCCAGCAGCGTCCACTCGGTGAGGTACAGGTAGGGGCGCAGCTCCTTGCGCAGGTCGTGCTGGAAGGCGATCTGCATCGTCTCCCGGAAGATCTCCTTGAGGTGGAGGTCGATGCCGCGCGTCGTGCGATGGTAGTAGACGTTGGTGTACATGTAGAAGCGCGCGTTCAGGAACATGATGAACGCCTGCAGCCCGCCGCGATCGAGCGTCAATCCCTTCTCGGAGAAGAACGAGTAGTAGATGATGCGCTCGATGTCGATGGGGCCCACCGCCACCCCGCACATGTACGAATCACGCAGCACGTAGTCCATGTTGTCGGCGGTGAACACGCCCGACAGCAGCGGCTTCAGGAAGGGCAGCCACTTGGGATGGGATTCCAGCGGTGACGTGTACGACTTGCCCATGAGATAGCAGAGCCACTCGGGGTCGAGCGACTCGTTGGCGTGGAAGGGACCGCTCGGGCTGCGCCGCAGGCTGCGCAGGACGTCCGCGAGCTCTTCGCGGATGATGCGCTGGCCCACCAGCTCGTGCGTGAGGTCGTAGTCGACGAGGAAGTTGTCGTCGAAGAAGTGACCGAAGGGGCCGTGGCCGATGTCATGGAGCAGGCCCGCCATGCGCAGCAGCTCCTCGATGAGCGGCGCCGACGGCACGTCGGGGAAGTGGGCCCGCAGCGACGGGTACAGCTGCTGCGCCAGCCGTCCCGACAGGTGCATGACGCCGAGCGAGTGCTGGAAGCGGCTATGCTCGGCGGCGGGGAACACCCAGCGCGCCGACTGCAGCTGGGGAATGCGCCGCAGCCGCTGAGCCCACGAGGTGTCGATGACGTCCTGCTCCGTCGCCTCTCCGGCAATCCCCCCCGGCCGCGTATAGAGGATGTACTGATGGATGGGATCGGCGATGAGCCCGCGACCTTCGTAGGTGTCGGCGGCTCCCTTCATCGATCGCAGTATCTCACTGAGTGACGGGGTAGAGGCGGTGACGGTCGATCGACCGCACGCTGATGATCCGCACTTGCTGGTCGCGCCGCACGGCGACCTCGATGGTGTCGCCCGCCTCGCGGCGCCACATCTGCTCGTAGAACTGTTCCTGCGTCACCACCGCCACCCCATCCACGCGGATGATCTGGTCGCCCTTGCGAAAGCCCGCCGCGCGGGCGGGCCCCACGTCGTTGAAGCCGTCCACGAAGACCGCTCCCGAGACGGCGATGGTATGGAGGCCGAGATATGGCCGGGGGCGGCGGCTCACCACCCGGCCCGCCGCGATGAGCTCGTCCTTGACGTGCGTGAGCTGCTCGACGGGAATGGCGAGGTTCACGTACGGGGCATCGCCCAGCCGCAGGGAGACGATGCCGATGACGCGCCCGTGATCGTCGACCACGGCGCTGCCGCCCCACGAGGCGATGGACGGCGTCACCATGAAGGCGCGCTCGAGCATGTACTCCCAGAAGGCGGAGAAGCGCCGCACCGCCTGCACCGAGCTCGTGACGTACACGAGGTCGTTGTCCTCGTCCACGCCGACGGTCCCCGTGGTCGTCCCCGGCTGCACGTCCCGGGAGGGGCCGAGCGTCGCCGACGGCCATGGACCACCCCCCTGGAGATGGATGACGGCGAGACCGGAGTCGAGGTCGATGCCGGCGAGGCGGGCGGGCACGACACGGCCATCGCGCATCTGCGCCTCGATGGAGACGGCGTCGAGCACGGCGTAGCTCACCGTCACCGCGTAGCCGCGCGCGTCGAAGACGATGGCGCTCCCGAAGCGGCGTGATCCGAGGCGCGCCGACGAGGGCGCGCCCTCCGCCGCCTTCACGCGCACACCGATGATGGCGGGCTCCACGCGCTGCACGAACGACGGCAGCGAGGAGAGGTGGGCGGGATGGGGAGCACGCTCGCGGGCGGTGGGAAGGGCGAAGGCGAGCGCGGGCACGAGCACGGCGGTCAGCACGCAAGCGGCGAGTCGTCGGCTCATGACACCTCCCGGGTGGACGGAGTGCGGGTCAGCGGCTGCCGTACTGTCGCTCGTAATAGGCGCGAAGCTCCCCCGACTTCAGCGGGCGCCACCACGCTTCGTGCTCGCGGTACCACGCCACCGTCGTCGCCAGTGCGGCCGCGAAGGGGTGGAGCGGCGCCCAGCCGAGCTCCGAGACCTTGGTGCAGTCGACCGCGTAGCGGCGGTCGTGACCCGGTCGATCGGCGACAGCGCGGATGAGACGCTCCGGCCTGCCCGTGAGACGCAGGATCTCCCGGGTGAGCACGACGTTCTCGACCTCGTGGCCGCCGCCGATGTTGTAGACCTCGCCGTCGCGCCCCCGGCGCAGGACGAGGTCGAGGGCGGCGCAATTGTCGAGCACGTAGAGCCAATCGCGAACGTTGCGCCCGTCGCCGTAGAGCGGCAGCGCCTCCTCATCGATGGCGTTCGTGATGAAGAGCGGGATCACCTTCTCCGGATACTGGTACGGCCCGAAGTTGTTCGACGAGCGTGTGATGACGATGGGCACGCGGTGCGTCTGCCAGTACGCGCGCGCGAGAAGATCGCCGCTCGCCTTCGACGCCGAGTACGGGTTGCTGGGACGCACGGGGTCGTCCTCCCGCGAGGAGCCGTGCTCGACGGAGCCGTACACCTCGTCGGTGCTGATGTGCAGCAGGCGCGGCACGCGCAGCTCCCGCACCGCTTCCAGGAGCGTGAAGACGCCGAACACGTCGGTGCGGATGAACTCGTCGGGCTCGATGAGGGAGCGGTCCACGTGACTGGCGGCAGCGAAGTTGACGACGGCGTCCACCCCCTGCATCGCGTCGCGCACGAGGGCGCCGTCGCAGACGTCGCCCTTCACGAAGCGATAGCGCGGATCACGCTCGACGTCGGCGAGGTTCGTGAGGTTGCCCGCGTACGTCAGCTTGTCGAGGTTGACGACACTGTCACCCGGATGCGCGCGGAGCACCCACCGGATGAAGTTGGAGCCGATGAAGCCGGCGCCCCCGGTGACGAGCAGCTTCACCGCTAGCCGCGCATCACGTCCCACACCTCGGCGCCCGCGTAGTCCCAGGGCAGCCGCCCTTCATCGCAGGCGGCGGGGTCGGGCGAAAAGTGCAGGTCGGTGAGATAGATGATGCGCCCGGTGGCGCTGCCCACGTTGCGCACGCCGTGCGCCACTCCGGGCGGGATGCGCAGCAGGCGCGAGGCGCCCGCGCCCAGCATGAGGCGCATGCGCGCGTCCTTTGTGGGCGACGTCTCCCGCACGTCAAGGAGCAGGACGAGCATCCGGTCCGAGGGCGGCACGTACCAGACGTCGGTCTGGCGCGCGTGCAGGTGATAGGCCTTGATGACCCCCGGCTCCATCTCGCTGTAGTTCACCTGGCGCGCGGTGAAGCCGGCGAGCGACTCCGGAGTGCCGTCGACGAGGCGCACCAGCTCCGTGAGGGAGCCGCCGTCGTCGGAGAAGCGCTTGAGCTCCACGAGGCGGACGCCGTCGATGGCGGCAGTGGGAGCATAGGACTGGAGCTGGAAGGCCCGCTTGGCCTGCGGAATGAGATCCATCAATCAGGCTCGCGCGAGCATAGCACGGGGCTACCCGTCCGACTCCACGAGCTGACGCAAATAGCGGCCGTACGAGTTGTCCTTCATGGGGGCGGCCATCCGCAGCACGTCGGCGGCGCTGATGTAACCCATGCGGAAGGCAATCTCCTCCAGGCACGCCACCATGAGCCCCTGCCGATCCTCGATGGTCTGGATGAATGTCGATGCCTGCAGCAGCGCCTCGTGGGTGCCCGTATCGAGCCATGCGATGCCGCGTCCCAGCTTCTCGACGTAGAGCGCGTCCTCGCGCAGGTACGCGAGGTTCACGTCGGTGATCTCCAGCTCGCCGCGCGCGGAGGGCTTGAGCCGGCTCGCGATCTCCACCACCCGGTGGTCGTAGAAGTACAGCCCCGTCACCGCGTAGGACGAGCGGGGCTTCGCCGGCTTCTCCTCGAGCCCGATCGCCCGCCCATCGCCGTCGAACTCGACCACGCCGTAGCGCTCGGGATCGCGTACCCAGTACGCGAAGACGGTGGCGCCGCCCTCGCGCACGGCGGCGCTCTGCAGGCGCTGGGAGAGGCCGTGGCCGTAGAAGATGTTGTCGCCGAGGGCGAGGGCGACGTGGTCGTCGCCGACGAACGAGGCCCCGATGATGAAGGCCTGCGCGAGGCCGTCGGGGCTCGGCTGCACCGCATACTCGATGTGCACGCCGAGATGGCCGCCGTCGCCGAGGAGGCGGCGGAACGCCTCCTGATCCTGGGGCGTGGTGATGACGAGCACCCGTCGGACGCCCGCCAGCATCAGCGTGGACAACGGGTAGTAGATCATCGGCTTGTTGTAGATAGGCACCAGCTGCTTGCTGACCGCGTGCGTCAGCGGGTACAGTCGCGTGCCGGAGCCACCCGCGAGCAGAATGCCTTTCGTGGTGGTCGTCATGAAGTTTTGCGAGTATAGCAGCCGCTCGGACAACTCAGAAAACCGGAGTCCGTTTGATTCTCGACCGGGAATAGGGGTAATATCAGAGCGATGAAAACGCTGCGCGAAATGCTCGCGGAGGCACGGCAGGTGGTCCCGGAAGAGGGCCCCGAGGACCTGCAGCGCCGGTTGAAGTCCGACACCCCACCCGTCGTCATCGACGTGCGCGACCCGGACGAGTACCGGGACGGGCACATCGAGGCCGCCACGAACATCAGCCGCGGGTTTCTCGAGTTCCGGGTCGCGACCGCAGTGACGGATCCCAAGACGCCCGTCGTCGTCTACTGCCAGACGGGGCTGCGCTCCGTGCTCGCCGGCAAGGCGCTCAAAGAGCTCGGGTACGAGACCGTGATCAATCTACAAGGCGGCTATCAAAAATGGGCGCAGTCGGGACTGCCCGTCGTGAAGGACGTCGCGATGACGCCCGATCAGATCCAGCGCTACAGCCGCCATTTCCTGCTTCCTCAGGTGGGCGACAAGGGACAGCGCAAGCTTCTGCGCTCGAAGGTGCTGCTCATCGGCGCCGGCGGGCTTGGATCGCCCACGGCGCTGTACCTGGCGGCGGCGGGTGTGGGCACCATCGGCCTCATGGACGGCGACACGGTGGACATCACGAATCTACAGAGGCAGATCCTGCACACCACGGCCGACGTCGGCAAGCCCAAGGTCGAATCCGGCACGCGCACGATGAAGGCGCTCAACCCGGATATCAACGTCATCGCGCTGCCCACGCGCATCACCGTGGACAACGTGATGGACATCATCAAGGACTACGACCTCATCGTGGATGGCTCCGACAACTTCGAGACGCGCTACCTGATGAACGACGCGTGCTACCTCGCGGGCAAGACCAACGTGCACGGCTCCATCTTCCAGTTCGAGGGCATGGCCACCGTGTTCGCTCCGAACGAGGGCCCATGCTACCGGTGCCTCTATCCCACGCCGCCGCCGCCCGGGCTCGTTCCCAGCTGAAGCGAGGCGGGCGTCCTGGGCGTGCTCCCAGGAGTGGTTGGAACGATTCAGGCGACGGAGGCGGTCAAGCTGGTCCTCGGCATCGGCGAGCCACTGATCGGGCGGCTTCTCACGTATGACGCTCTCGGCATGCGTTTCCGCGAGGTGCGACTGCGGCGGGATCCGAAGTGCCCGCTGTGCGGGACCTCACCGACTATCAAAGACCTGTCGATTCACCACGAGACCAGCGCCGCCTGCGCGGCGCCGGTCTGAGAGCCTTGTTACCCGGACATTGAGAACATGACGGCCGCGATAAGGAGCAACCACCAGCGTGCGTTTTCCATGTGACGCCTCTTCGAGTGGGCTGATCCTTGGGGGGATCGCGACTTGCTCAAATGCAAGGGCGGGACCAGCCCTCTCGTACATTAAAACAGGTACTTGGCATATGAGTGTGTCCGTACCGTGACACAGACGAGGTCGTTCGCGACGCGATGACACGTTCCCGCAACACGTCCCTCTCGCCAGCCCTCGTGGAGCGCTTCTCCCAGCGTGATCTCGCCCGGCGGCTCGGCACCGCGCTGCCGCTGGTCACGCTCGATGCTCAGGGGCGCCCGCATCCCATGGTGGTGAGCTACCTGGAGGTCCGCGCGTACGACCCCGGCACCCTCGGCCTCGTGATCCACGGGCGGAGCGGCAGCGCGCGCAACCTGGTGGAGCGGCGGGTGGGCACCCTGCTCGTCATCGAGCCCGACGTCACCGTGTACGTGAAGACGCGCACCGTGGACGGGCCGCTCGACGTGCCGGGTGGAGAACGGATGGGACTCGGTTACTTCCTGCTCGAAGTGGAGGAGGTCGTCGAAGACTCACCCGCCGGCTGGGAGGCGGGGATGAAGATCACCAGTAGCGTCCGCTACGCCCCTGCGCCGAGCCTGGACGAGCCGTGGGCGCGCGTCACGCTGGCCGCCCTCGCGACTCCGCGCGCGCGGGCCTGACCGGCGGCGTCGGCGCCGTCGCCGGCAACCACACGACGAACGTCGCCCCGCGTCCGGCGCCCTCGCTGGCGACGCTCACGCGGCCGCCGTGCAGGTCGACGAGCGCGCGCACGATCGCCAGCCCCACACCGAGCCCCTCGTACGCGCGCGTGAGGGAGCCGTCGGCCTGGCGGAAGCGGTCGAAGACGTGCGGCAGGAACTCGGCCGGGATGCCGTCGCCGCTGTCGCTCACGGTAAGGCCGACCTCGTCGCCCGCGCGCTCCAGCCGGACGTCGATGCGTCCGCCTGCAGGCGTGAACTTCAGCGCGTTCGCGAGCAGATTGCCGACGACCTGCTGCAGGCGCGGGCCGTCGCCGGGCACGATGAGCGCATCGGCGGCGGCGAAGTGGAGCGCCACCGACTTCGTGTCCGCCTCTCCGCGCACGCTGTCCACCACGCTGCGCGCGATCGCGGTGAGATCGACGGGCCGCACCTCGATGCGCAGCTTGCCGAGCACGATGCTCGACACGTCGAGCAGATCGTTGACGAGGCGTGACTGCGCCTGCCCGTTGCGCTCGATGACGGCGAGGGCGCGGCCCATGGCCTCATCGTCGAGACGGCGGGAGCGAAGCATGCGCGCGTAGCCGACGATGGCGGTGAGCGGTGTGCGCAGCTCGTGGGAGAGCGTGCCGAGGAACTCGTCCTTGAGCGTGTTGGCGGCCTCCGCCTCCACGCGCAGCTTGCGCTCGCGCGCCAGATGCTCCGCGCGCTCGGCCTCGGCGCGCCGGCGTTCACCGACGTCGCGCGCGACGGCGCTGATCCACTCCCGCCCGCGGTAGTCCATGAAGTCGTACGACACCTCCACGTCCACCGTGGCGCCGTCGCCGCGGCGGTAGCGGTGCTGAGCGACCACGCGCCCGTCCGCCCGCACGCGCGCCCACACCTCGGGCCATGCGCCCGCATCCGTGTCGAGGTCGACCGTCCACACGCGCAGCGCCGGCAGCTCATCGCGCGCGTACCCTGTGAGGGCCAGCGTGGCGGGGTTGGCGTTGACGAAGCGGCCCTCGGCATCGAGCCAGAACATCGCCTCTGCCGCGTGGTCCACCGAGAACTGCGTGAACGCCAGGCGCTCCCGCTCCGCGTGTCGCCGCTCCTCGTGCGTCAGCAGCGCGCCCAGGAAGAGCGTGCCCAGCGGCAGGAAGAGCCCCACCGGCACGAGGGCGGCGCCCAGTACCTGCCGTGCGAGATTTGCGCCCGGCAACGCCAGCGACCACGCGAGCGCCGAGGCATCGAGGACGAGGCCGAGGGCGAGAAAGCCCATCGGCCCGAGCTTGCTCGCCCCCCGCCTGCCGAGCCAGGCGCCGATGAGCCCGGCGGTCACGATGGTGCCCACACCCGCCACGGCGCCGGCGCCCCCGAGCGCGAAGCGGTAGGCGCTGGCGAGCACCGCCGCCGTGAGCGCGGCGCCGGGACCGCCGAAGGGACCGGCGAGAACGACCGGGATGACGCGGCCGTCCGCGATCACGCCGGGCACCACCACGATGGGAGCATGCATTCCGATGATCGCGATCATTCCAAACAACATCCCGGGCACGACGGAGCGCACGAACGCGGAGGCACGGCGCCAGCGAGGGCGGATGACGCTGTACAGCAGGGTGAGGGACAGGAGAAGCGCAACGTTCTGCGCGAGCTCGGTCAACGCACGAAGATAATCCGCCACGAAAAGTCCGGCGCACCGCCTTTCAGCTACTTCTATGCCGAGACTAGCACATCCGAGTAATGCGTCTGCACGACGGCGCGCCGAGCAGGCGCCGCCGTCTCGAGCACGGGCTGTCCGACGAAGAATCTCACGAACTCACGAGCGGTCAGGGCCGACCGGGACTGCTCCTCGCGCAAACGCGCAAGCGCATGCTCCCGGTCGGCGCCGACGAGGAAGCGGCGGGCGGCCCCCCGCCGCTCATCGGCGGTGGCGAGGGCGACGCGCAGATCGAGCCGCAGCGCCACCGCGGGCGCACCGTTCACGGCCGCGTACTGCTTGACCGCTCCGAGCTGTGAGAAGCCGAGGCGCTCGTAGAAGCGGATGTGACGCGGATGCACGGTCACGCAGAGGTCGTCCACACGGCCGAGACCCTCTGCGTAGAGCATGAGATGACTCATCAGCTTTGCCACGGTGGCGGGGCCCGCGCCCGGCGCCGCCGCGAGCGCGGACACCTCCGCCAACCTCCGGCCCGCCGCCCGCAGGGGCCGCAGCTGGGCGGCGTACAGAGCCTCCATCGGCAGCCCGAGCACGGAGTCGGGGACGAGACTGACGGTGGCGACCACGCGGGACGCCGAGGTCACGCGAAACATCCTGGTGGTGGGAAGCGCGTGGTGCAGGAGAAGCCGGCGCCCCGAGGCATCGCGCTCAGCGTAGCCGCGCCCGACGTACTGCGTGTGGACCAGGCGAAAGCACGCGTCGCGCTCCGCCGACGACACGACGAGGCCGACGTCGATGCGGTCGGTCCCGCTCTCCCGCTCCTGACACGTGCGTGCCTCGGTGAGCACGAAGCGGTTACGTACAGCAACCCGAATGCCGAACCTGGGAGGCCGGCAAGCACCGTCTTTACACGAGGTTGACGCGAGAAGTGAAAGCTACAATGCCACGACGTCGACACTTCGACGTCACGGCGACGCGAGAGAACGTCCGACGATCAGCGTGTGGCCGGTGTCGGCTCCTTGTATAGCCCGATGGTGACTTCGACCTCCGTCTGCTGCCCCTCGCGCAGAAGCATCACGCGCACGCGCTTGCCCACCGGCGTGGATGAGACCACGCGCTGCAGGTCGCGCGGGGACTCGAGCTGCGTACCGTCGACGGCGACGATGACGTCCTCGGCCCTCACGCCGCCCTTGTCCGCGGGCTCGCCCGGCATGACGCCGCGCACGAGCACGCCCCGCGCTTCGTTCATCTTCAGGCGCCCGAGGTCCTCGTCGGTGATCTCGGCGATCGATACACCCAGCCAGCCCCATTGCACCTTGCCCTTGCTGGCCAGCTGCGGCACGAGCAGCTTCACGAGGTTGGAGGGAATGGCGAACCCGATGGAGCCGTTGCGCGCCGCCATGCTGTTGACCCCGATGACCTCACCCGCCATGTTCACGAGAGGGCCGCCGGAATTGCCTGGATTGATGGCGGCGTCGGTCTGGATGAAGTCGAAGCCGGGCGCGGCCACTGTGAGCGGAGCGCCCTTGCGGCTGACGATGCCGAACGACACCGATTGCTCGAGCCCGAAGGGGTGCCCGAGCGCGAGCACGAACTCGCCCACCCGCAGCCGGTTCGAATCCCCGAGCGGCAACACGGGCAGCTCCGAGACGCCCTCGATCTTCACGAGCGCAAGGTCCACGCGGGCGTCCTGTCCCAGCACCCGGCCGTTGAAGCGGCGGCCGTCGGACAACCGCACCTGGATCCATTCGGCGCCCTCGATGACGTGGGCGTTCGTGACGATGATGCCGCTGGGATCGATGGCGAACCCGGAGCCCGTGCTGCGGCGTCCCTCGCCCGGCCTGTCGTCTTCGTCTTTCGCCGGCGCCGCGCCCCGGCGAACGCGCACGTGCACGAGAGCGGGACGAAGATTGTCGGACAGATCCGCGAGGAGCTGGTTGAAGCGCACCAGCTCGGGGGCCGCGCTGGCCGTTGGCGCCTCACGCCATAGCGCGGGCTGCTCCGCGCTCGTAGGCCCGATACAGCCCACGAGACCGAGGGCGAGCACGAGCATGATGGTAAAGGCGCGCGGTTGCGATCTCGACATGCGGACCTCCTTCAGCGATCACGACCAGACCGATCCCACTCGATCGGCGGACCAAGTATAGCGCGGTGGCCCGCTGCGACTCAGCGGCTTACTTCGCGAAGCAGGTGCGGGAGCTCGGGAATGAGCAGCTTGTCGAGGGCGAGACGGCAGGCGTTGGGCGAGCCCGGTAGCGAGACGACGATGCGACGCGCGCGGATGCCCATCTGGGCGCGCGAAAGCATCGCGGCGGCGCCTACTTCGGCGTAGGAGAGCATTCGGAAGAGCTCGCCGAAGCCCGGCAACCGCTTGTCCAGCAGGGCCTCGATCGCCTCGAAGGTGGAGTCACGCGAGGTGATACCGGTGCCGCCGGTGAGGATCACCGCCTGCACCGCGGGATTGCCGCAGGCGTCACGGACGATGCGCGCGACCTCGGCGGGCTCGTCCCGCACGATGGCGGACGCCGTCACGCGATGGCCGGCGCCCGCGAGCAGCTCGCGGATGAGGGCGCCGCTGGTGTCGGTGGCCTCGGTCTTGGTGTCGGAGACGGTGAGCACGAAGCAGCTGACAGAGGTGGGCGCGCTCGCCTTGTGCTCACGCGGCGTGGCGGCGGGATCGCTCACGCGGGCCCGCCGTATGCGCGGTCGAGAATCTCCACGATATGCAGCACCCCGACGGGCACGCCCTTGTCCCGCAGACCCGCCTGGATCTGCAAGATGCAGCCGGGATTGGCCGTCACCACGGCCTCCGCATGGGTGCTCTCGACGTGCCGCACCTTGCGGGCCAGCAGGCGCGCGGCCATCTCGGGCTGCGTGAGGTTGTAGATCCCCGCAGAGCCGCAGCACCAGTCCGATTCCGGCAGCTCGATGACCGACAGGCCAGGCACCTGGGCGAGGAGCTCGCGCGGCTGCGTCCTGATCTTCTGCCCGTGCACGACGTGACAGGGATCGTGGTACGTCACCGTGAGCGGCACCGGCAGGAGCGGTCCGCGCAGCGGCGCGCGCGCCAGGAACTCCGAGATGTCCTGCACGAGGGCGGCGAAGCGCCGGGCGCGTTCCGCCCAGGCGGGGTCGCCGGCGAGGAGCCACCCGTAGCTCTTCATGTGCGCCCCGCATCCCGACGTGTTGACGATGATCGCGTCCACAGCCTGCCGCTCGAAGAGCTCGATGGTGGCGCGCGCCATGTCGAGCGCGCGCGCGTGGTCGCCGCCGTGGGCGTTGAGAGCGCCGCAGCATTCCTGCGCGCGCGGCGCGAGCACCTCGTAGCCGTTGCGCGCGAGGATGCGCGCGGTGGCGCGGTTGTGGGCACCGAACACGACGGACTGCACGCAGCCGGTGAGCATAGCCACGCGCCCGTGCCGCGGCTCCGCCGCCACCGTCACCTCGGGTAGCGGTGCACGCTCGCCACGCGTCGGAATCGAAGGCGTGAGCGCCTCCCATGCGCGCGCGGTGCGCGGCAGCAGCCGCAGGAGGCCACTGCGCCGCACGACCGTCTGCAGCCCGCTCGCCTGGTAGATCCGCAACCCTTCCGCCGCCAGCCTCAGCCACCGTCGGTGACCGAGGAGGAGACCGAAGTTCATCCACCGGAAGGCCCGCCGCGCCACGTGTCCGGGGCGCTGGCGCTCGATCTCCGCCTTGGCCACTTCGATGAGCTGTCCGTACGGCACGCCGGCGGGACACACGGTTTCGCAGGCGCGGCAGTCGAGACACAGCGACAGGTGGTCGACGGTGGAGTCCGTGAGCCCGATGCGGCCTTCCGCCAGGGACTTGATGAGAAAGATGCGACCGCGCGGCGAATCCATCTCCGTGCCGAGCTCGGAGAAGGTCGGACAGGAGGCCAGGCACAGGCCACAATGAACGCACGAGTTGACGCCTTCCACGGAGAGGCCGTGCAGCGCGAGAGGCTGCGGCGACGGCGCGGCGGGAGCGTGGCTCATGCTCAGATGCCCGCCACGAAACGGCCGGGGTTGAAGAGGTGTCCGGGGTCGAGCTGCTCCTTGATGCGCCGCATGATGCGCCCTGCGGGCCCCGCGTCGTCCCACGCGGGCAGCTGCGCCTTGATTGCGAGCGGCGCCCACGTCAACGAAGCGTGACCGCCGGCGGCGTGCGCGGAGGCCCGCCACTCCGCAAGCACGCCCGCCACCGTGGCCGTGTCGGCCTCCGCCGCGGAGAGGACACCCGTCACGAGACCGACGCCCGCGTGCGCCGCCCACGCGCTGCCAAGACCTCGCTGCCGCGCAGCGCCGGCGCCATGCTCGATCGTCTCCGCCACCATCGACGGCAGCACGCTGAAGCGCATGATCGCCGCCGGCATCGCGCACGCGTCACGGGCGGCGCTGGCCAGACGCGTCCAGACACCGGGGTCCAGCGGAGCAAGCCCGCGGCCGTACTCGCGGCCACCGAGCCCCTTCGCGAGCGCGGCGAACTCGCGGACCTGCCAGTCGATCTGCTCGGGCAGCCCGTCGAAGCCCACGACGAGGGCGGGCGACGCAGGCAGACCGATGGTCGCGCTGGAGGCGGCATCGAGGATCTCGAGCGCGCTGGGGATCAGATCGCTGCCGAGCACGGCGCGCACGGCGGCGCCGCCGTCCTTCACCCGGTCGAACGTCAGCGCCACGAGCCGCTCGGCGTCGGGCAGCGGGCGGAGCTTGACCGTCATCTCCACCACGATGCCGAGCGTGCCGTAGGAGCCGATGAACAGCTTCGGCAGATCGTAGCCGGCCACGTTCTTCACCACCTTGCCTCCGCCGTGCACCACGGCGCCGTCGGCGGTCACCACCGTGACGCCGATGAGCAGGTCGCGCGCCGTGCCGTAGAGCTGACGGCGCGGACCGTACGCGTCGGCGGCGATGACACCGCCGAGGGTGGCGCGCTCGGGCTGGGGCGGATCGAGTGACAGCCACTGCCCCTTCGCGCGCAAGGCCGACTGCAGCGCGCCGAACGTCATGCCGGCTTCCAGCGTCGCCGTGAGATCACCAGGCTCGTGCTCGAGGAGCCGATTCATGCGCGTCAGCCCGAGCACGATACCGGGCGCCGTCGGCGGCGCCCCTACCCCGCTCGCGGTGCCGCCGCCCCAGGGCAGGATCGAGACGCCCGCCTCGGCGGCGAGCAGCACCACGGCGGAGACCTCGTCCACCGAGCCGGGGAAGACGGCGGCGTCGGGCGTGCGGCCGTCGACGACGAAGGGAGAGAGCTCGATCCCGGTGAGCACGTGCGGCCCGCCGAGGGCGGCGCGAAGCTTGTCGATGAGGCCGGCGGGCACGGGTCAGCGTCGCCCGCGCTAGAAGCGCTGAGCGAGGCCCTTTTCTTCGATCGCGTGCGGTCGGTACGCGACGGGGCCCACTTCGACGCACGACTTCTTCGTCGGAAACACCTTGCCGGGATTGCAGAGGCCGGTGGGGTTGAAGGCCGCCTTCAGCCGCTGCATGAAAGCGAGATCGGCCACGGAGAAAATGAAGGGCATGAAATCGGCTTTCTCGAGGCCGATGCCGTGCTCACCGGAGATGGATCCTCCTACTTGAGCGCACACCTTCATGATCTCGGCGCCGGCGGCGACCACGCGCGCCTCTTCGCCAGGCTTGCGCGGGTCGTAGAGGATGTTCGGGTGCAGGTTACCGTCGCCGGCGTGGAAGACGTTGCCCACGCGCAACCCGTGGGCAGCCACGATCTCATTCACGCGCTCGAGCACGTAGGGCAGCTTCGTGCGCGGGATCACGCCGTCCATCACCATGTAGGCGGGCGACACCCGGCCGTAGGCGCCGAAGGCGGACTTGCGTCCCTTCCAGAGGAGCTGGCGCTCGGCCTCGTCGGCGGCGGTGCGCACCTCACGCCCGCCCGCCTCCCGGCAGGCCGCCGCGATGAGCGCGGCCAGCGCCTCCAAGCCGACCTTCAGACCCTCCACCTCGATGAGGAGCGCGGCGGCAGCGTCCCGCGGGTAGCCGCACTGAAAGGCGTCCTCGACGGCCTGGATGGTGAGGTTGTCGATCATCTCCATGGCGGCGGGGACGAGGCCGCGCGCGATGATGGCCGATACGGCGGCCGAGGCGTCGTTGATCTCGTTGAACACGGCGAGCACCGTCTTCACCGCCTGCGGCTTCTTGAGGATGCGCACGACGATCTTGGTCGCGATGCCGAAGGTGCCCTCGGAGCCCACGAACACGCCCGCCAGATCGAAGCCGAGGGCGTCGCGCGTGCGGCCGCCCAACCACACCACCTCGCCGTCGGGCATGACCACCTCGAGCCCCAGCACGTGATTGGTGGTAACGCCGTACTTGAGCGTGTGCGGGCCGCCGGAGTTGTTGGCGATGTTGCCGCCGATGGTGCACGCCTGTTGACTGGACGGATCGGGGGCGTAGTAGTAGCCGCGCGGCGCCACCGCGTGGGAAAGGTGCAGGTTGACCAACCCCGGCTCCACCACCGCGATCTGGTTGTCGTAGTCGACCTCCAGCACGCGATTCATGCGCATGAGCGAGATCACGAGGCCGCCTTCGGCGGGCAGGCAGCCGCCCGACAGCCCCGTGCCCGCCCCGCGCGCCACGAAGGGCAGGCTCTCGCGAGCGGCCAGCCGCACGATGGCGGCCACGTGCGTGACGTCGGTGGGAAAGACGACGAAGTCGGCGAGTGCCCGGAAGAGCGTGAGGCCGTCGGACTCGTAGACGAGCAGCTCCTCGGGATCGGACAGCACGCCGCCGGGCCCCACGATCGTTTCCAGCTCGCGGCGAAGGGCGCGCTTGCGCTCGGGAGTGAGGGTGGCCATCAGCGTGAGGAAAGTATACCCTCTTGCCGCCACTCAAGGAGGAGCCCATGAGCCGATCGCAAGACGTGAGCCGCCGTCATTTCCTCAAGACCACCGCCGCCTCCGCCGCCGTCGTGGGGGCGCCCGGCCTCGTACGCGCGCAGGGCAAGACGGGCACCGTGCGGGTGTGGGGAGAGCCGGGGCCGTACGGCGGCGTCGGAGTGGACGCGATGAACGAGTGGGCGCAGAAAACCTCGCCCGGGCTCAAGTTCGCCATCGAGACGCTCCCGAGGACGGACGTCTATACCATTCTCATGACCGATCTTGCCGCCGGCCGGCCCGCCG
>JBKKCN010000295.1:0-6120 GCA_046712525.1 Candidatus Rokuibacteriota bacterium | reverse complement strand
CAGCGGCCGTCGCCACCCGTGCCGGCGCGCGCGTGGTCGTCGAGCCGCGGCGCGGCTACGGGGCCGCGTGCTGGGCGGGTGTGCAGGCACTCGGACCCGACGTGGACGTCGCCGCCTTTCTCGACGGCGACGGCAGTCAGCGTCCGGAAGAGCTGCCGGGCGTGCAGGCGCCGGTGCTCGCCGGCGAGGCTGATTTCGTGCTGGGCGCGCGCCGTCGGGATGGTGGCCACCCACTGCATGCGGTCCTCGGCACGCGCCTGGTGGCGGGCTTCGTCGCCCTGCGCTACGGCGTTCGACTCACCGACCTCGGACCATTCCGCGCCATCCGCGTGGAGCTGTTGCGACGACTGCATATGCGGGACCGTGCGTTTGGCTGGCCCGTCGAGATGGTCGTCAAGGCGGCGGCACTTCGCGCGCGCATCGCCGAAGTGGAGGTCACCCAGGCGCCGCGCGCGGGAGGCCGGTCGAAGGTCTCCGGCACGGTGACCGGGAGTGTCCGCGCGGGCTTGGCGTTTCTGAGCACGGCCGTGCGGGCGGCGCGGGACGTGTCGTGACCCCGCCCGCCGCGCTGTCGCCACGCCCACCGCTGCCGCGCTCGCTCTATCTCGAGACCACGAGCCGCTGCAACTCTCTCTGCAAGACGTGCATCCTGACCTTCGGCGGACGCGAGCCGCAGAAGGACCTGGGATGGACGGAGTTCCGTCACGTGGTCGATCGCTTCCCGGCGCTGGACAGGGTGCTCCTCCACGGCATCGGCGAGCCTCTGCTCAACCGTGAGCTGCCGGCGATGATCGCGCACCTCAAGGCGCGCGGGGCCACCGTCGTCTTCAACTCGAACGTCATCACGCTCGGACGCCGGCGCGCCGCTGCCCTCATCGACGCCGGTCTCGACGAGCTGCGAGTGTCGCTCGACGCCACCACGCCGGAGACGTACGCGCGGGTGCGCGGCGTCGACGCCTTCGCGAAGGTGGTGTCGAACCTCGACGCGTTCGCCACGCTGCGCCGCGAGCGCGGCAGCCCGACGCCGTGCGTATCGCTCTGGTTCACGGCGCTGCGCGACAACATCGAGGAGATCCCCGCCCTCGTGCCGCTCGCCGTCCGCACCGGCGCCGGCGGCATCCATCTCCAGCGTCTCGTGTACAACGGCCTCGGGCTCGCGACCGCAGAGCAGTCGCTCTACGGCCGGCTGCAGGAGCGCGAAGCCGCGCTCATTCGCGAGACGGACGAGGCGGCGCGCGCGGCGGGCCTCCAGTTCTCTGCCTCCGGCGCCACGGCGCCCGAGGTGAGTCTCACACCCGCGCATGACGATCGGCCGTGGAGCGCGTGCCGGCGGCCGTGGACGCTCGTCTACGTGACCGTGCACGGCAACGTGTTGCCCTGCTGCATCGCCCCGTGGATCACGACGTACTATGACGGCATCATCCTCGGCAACCTGTTCGAGCAATCGCTCGAGGACGTCTGGTGGGGCGACCGCTACCTCGGTTTCCGGGACGCGCTCCAGACGGAGACGCCGCCTGAGCCCTGCCGTGGCTGCGGCGTGAAGTGGAGTTTGTGATGGAATGGGCTGATCACGCGCGCGGCTCGGTCCCCGGCTGGCCGGTGGCACTGTTTCGTATCGCGTTCGGCGTCCTCTATATCGACATGGCGCTGCAGAAGGCACCGTGGAAAAACTTCGGCTGGCTCGAAGGATTCATCAAGCAGGAGATCGCCCATCCGGCATTCGGTGTCGTGGCCGCCTTCCTCCGCGATGTGGTGCTGCCCAACCTCGCGCTGTTCGGCACGCTGACGTTCGTGGTCGAGCTGGCGCTCGGCATCGCGCTCGTGGCCGGCCTCTTGACCCGACTCGCGGCGGCCGCGGGCTTTCTCTGGCAGGTGAACATCGCGGTCCAGGCCTTCAACGTGCCAGGTGAGTGGTACTGGATCTGGCCACTTCTGACCCTGCCGCAGTTCACGTTCGCCGCCTGCGGCGCCGGGCGCGTCTTCGGTGTCGACGCGTGGCTCCGTCAGCGCCTCGCCGGCGCCCCCATCGGCTGGGCGCGGCTCGTGCTCGCCCTCACCTGAGGCCGCACGCGGTGAATCGCTTCGCCGGACGTGGAGCTCTCGCGGCGCTCGGAATCGCCTCCGCCGTGGCCTATGCCACCTCGCTGCCGGTCGCGTACCGGCCGGGCATGGAACCGCTGGCCGCGCACGTCGTCGTCTTTGGCGTCCTGTTCGTTCTGTACGTCGTCGCCATTCGCGTCGCGCTCGGCCCGGCGGGACGGGCACGCGGCGCTCTCGGCCTCGTGCTCGGCTTCGGCCTGCTCTTCCGCCTTCTCATGCTGCCGACGCCGATCTATCTTTCGTCCGACGTGTACCGCTATCTCTGGGACGGGCGCGTCCAGCTCGCCGGTGTCAATCCGTATCGGCATCCGCCCTCGGCGCCGGCCCTGGCGGAGCTGCGCGACGGCGAGACGCATCCGCAGATCAACCGGCCGTGGGCACCCACCGTCAATCCGCCGGCCGCCCAGTGGCTGTTCGCGCTCACCGCCGCGGTGGCGCCGAACAGCCTGACGGGTTGGCGCCTGCTCCTTCTCGGCCTCGACGCGCTGGCGATCCTTCTCCTCATGCGCCTGCTGCGGCGCCTCGGCGCACCGGACGCGGCCGTTCTCGTGTACGCCTGGTCGCCGCTCGTCGTCTTCGAAGGCGTCCAGGCCGGCCACGTCGACGTTGCCGTGATCCCGCTCGTGCTGCTGGCGCTCGGATGGCGCCAGGACGGCTCGTCCGTGCGCGCAGGGATCGCGCTCGGACTGGCAACGCTGGTGAAGCTCTACCCGGCGATTCTCGTACTGGCATGGTGGCGGCGCGGCGATGTCCGGTTCCCCGTGGCCGCGGCAGCCACCATCGCTCTCGGCTATGCGCCGTACGCGGCGTCCCTCGGCCTCGGCGCGCTCGGCTTCCTGCCGGAGTATTTCGCCAGCCCCGAGGATTTCAACATCGGGCTGCGCGCGCTGGTCACAGTTCCCTTCGGCCTCGGCGGCGAGACGCCGCGCGCGGTGGCCATGGCCGTGCTGTTCGCCGTCATGCTGGGCGCACTGGTGACGATCGGGCGCACGCGTGGGCCCGAGCCGGAGGGCACCTGGAAGGCGGCGGCGCTGGCGGCCGGCGCGTATCTGCTGCTGGTGCCGACGAGCATGCATCCCTGGTACGTGCTGTGGATGGTGCCGTTCCTCGCCATCACGCCGTCGCCGGCCTGGCTGTACTTCAGCGGTGCGGTGACGCTGTCGTACCTCAAGTACGTGGTGGAGCCGGCGCCGTTCCCCTGGTGGGCGTGGGTGGCGGAATACGTTCCGCTCTATGCGCTTGTGGGCGTCACGGCGTGGCGCACGCTGGCCCGGCGGCCTGCCGTGCCGCGCCCGCTCCCGGTGGCCTGACGCACGTGGGCACGCTCGAAGCAGCGCTCGAAGTGCTCTACCTCATGACCCTCGCAGGTCTGATGATCTATGGCCTGAATGCATGGGTCATGGTCTGGCTGCACCTGCGGCATCGAACAGATCCCAGGCCGGCGCCCCCGCCGCTCGATTCTCTGCCGATGGTCACCGTCCAGCTGCCGATCTTCAACGAGCGCTACGTCGTGGAACGGCTCGTGGAGGCCGTCGCCGCGCTCGACTACCCAACCGACCGTCTCGAGATCCAGGTGCTCGACGACTCCACGGACGACACGAGCGAGATCGTCGCGGCGGTGATCGCGAGGCTCGGCGCGCGAGGGATCGAGGCCATCCACCGGCGGCGCGCCAGCCGAGAGGGCTTCAAGGCCGGGGCCCTCGCGCAGGGGCTCTCCGCCTGCCGCGGTGAGTTCGTCGCGGTGTTCGACGCCGACTTCGTGCCCCCGACGGACTTCCTGCTTGCCGTGCTGCCGCACTTCTCACCCGGCGTCGCCGTCGTGCAGACGCGCTGGGGGCATCTCAACCGGTCGTTTTCGGCGCTCACCGTCGCCCAGGCTCTCGGCATGGACGGCCACTTCGGCGTGGAGCAATCCGCGCGCGCCTGGAGCGGCCTGTTCCTGAACTTCAACGGCACCGCCGGTGTCTGGCGCAAGGCGGCGATCATCGACGCGGGCGGCTGGCAGCCCGATACGCTGACGGAAGACCTCGACCTGAGCTACCGCGCGCAGCTCCGCGGCTGGCGCATCGTGTACCGGCCCGAGATCGTGTGTCCGGCCGAGCTACCGGTCGTCGTCACCGGCTTCAAGTCCCAGCAGCGGCGGTGGGCCAAGGGCTCCATCCAGACGGCGCGCAAGCTGCTGCCGGCTGTCGTACGATCGTCGCTACCGCTCTGGACGAAGTACCAGGCGTTCGTTCATCTGACCTATTACGCCATCCATCCGCTGATGCTCGCCAGCGTCGCGTTGATGCTTCCGCTGCGGATCCTGGCGTCCCCCGATGGTGACCAGCCGGCAAATCTCGCCGTCATGGTCGCCTTCGCGCTCGCGACGCTGGGGCCGGTCACCATGCTCGTCTACGCGCAATGCGCGCTCGCCCCGCGCTGGTGGCGGCGGGCGTGGCAGTTGCCGTCGATCCTGGTGCTCGGTGTCGGGGTGGCGTTCAGCACGAGCATGGCCGTGCTCGGCGCCTTTCGAGGCGGGCGGCGGGAGTTCGTGCGCACCCCGAAGTTCGGGATCGATGCGGGCGCGGGAAGCTGGCGGCGCAAGGCATACGGTGAGCGCGCGATCTGGTCCGGCCTCGTCGAAATGGCGCTCGGCGCGTATTGCGCCACCACGGCGTGGATCTTCTGGAGAGACGGAGCACATGGCGTGCTTCCGTTCCTCGGGCTGTACGCGGCGGGATTCCTGACGGTCGGGTGGCTCACGGTCGTGCAGTCGATGGCGATCGGCGCGCCGTGGGGCGGGTGGCTGCGGCGCGTCCTGCCCGCGTCCGCACCGGGCCGGATGGGCCGCGCGGCATCGATCGTCGCGCTCATCGGCGCCTGCGCGGCGCCGGCGGCGGCTGATCCGTGGACACGGCTGGTCAGCGAGGGCGAGCGCCTCTGGACGCACTCGCCCGATCCGACAAATCCCGTGGCGTGCGCCACCTGCCATCACGACACCGGAGAGGTCAGTCGATGGGCGGCGAGCTTCCCGAAGTTCAAGCCCGGACCGCCTTCCCACGCTCGCGTGATGACGCTCTGGCAGGCGAACGTCGAGGCCGTCAAACTTCATTACCGCGAGCCTGCACCACAGCACGCTGCCACTGCGATCACCGTCTATCTGACGGCGCAAAGCGCCGGACGGGCGATCGCTCCGGGCCTCGTTGCCGGGCGGCCTGTGTTCGAAGCGCGAATGGTCGCGCTTGCCGAAAGTGTGGCGCGCGGAGAGCGCCACTACGCCAGCCGCTGCGCGCGCTGTCATGCGCTCGGCGCGGCGGCGCCGGCGGCCGTCGATCTGCCGCGACAGATCCGTGTGCGCGGCGTACCTACCGAAGCCTTCCTCGAACGCCACGCGGCCGGAGGCCGCCAGCTCGCATGGGACCCCGCCGCGGTCGCGGACGTCATGGCCTATCTCGTCGGCCTTCGAGCCGGCCGCGCGCTCGAGCCGGTCAGCGCGAACTTCGCTCGGGAGGCACAGAGATGACACGAACGATCGCCGCCCTCGCCGTCCTCTGTGTGATCTCGGTCGCCACACCCGCCGGCGCCCAGGGCCGGACGACCGTCAGCGGAATGATCAAAAGCAAGGCGGGACAACCACTGGCCGGGATCGCGCTCCTCGAGAAGGGCGAGATCCACAACAACGTCTGGCATCGCGGCGCCGTCGCCGACCGCAACGGCCGCTTCACGATCGAGCTGGCCGACGGCGGCGCGTACGGCCTCCACGTCTACGCCAGCGGCTACATCTATGCGCCCCAGGCGGTGAAGGTGGAAAAGGGCAAGACACTCGAGGTCACCGTCACCCTCGTGCCGGAGCCGACACGTGCCAACGACCCGGTGATCAAACGCGTCGGATTCTTCCCGTGGGAGGCGCGGCAGGGACACGTCACCTTCGTGAAGCTGGACGTGAGTGATCCGAACGATGACCTCGGCCCCCAGGTGATGGCGTTCAACGCCGCCACCGGCCGGGTGTGGGCGATGACTCCGCCCCGTCCCGTGCGC
>JBKKCN010000294.1:0-6275 GCA_046712525.1 Candidatus Rokuibacteriota bacterium | reverse complement strand
CGGCGTGCAGGAGCCGACTGCGGCGTGGGGCCTCATGCTGCGCGGCGCCGCCGTCGAGTTTGCAGAAGCCGCCCCGTGGATGGCGATCTTCCCCCGGCTCGCCATCAGCCTCGCCGTCTTCGCGTTCAACCTGTTCGGTGATTCGCTGCGTGACGCCCTCGACCCGCGACTGCGCACACAATAGATAGAGATGCGGGACCTAGACGGGTCCCCCAAGCCCGCCGGACGCTCGGCAGCGCCCCCCGGGCGGAAGCCGGGGCGCTCCTCGATGGCCTGACGCTCGTTGGCGGGGGCGCTCGCGCCTTCTTCGAGCGACTAAGCGGGTGAAATGCTTGACACAATGGGGGTGGCGCGTTACAACGTGGCGGTCTGACCAGTTCAGTTAAAATTTCGGGAGGCCTTGATGCCGTACATAATCGCTGAGCCGTGCATCAATGTGAAGGACAAGGCGTGTGTCGAGGTGTGCCCGGTCGATTGCATCTACGAGGGCGATAACCAGCTGTTCATTCATCCCGACGAGTGCATCGATTGTGGCGCGTGCGAGCCGGTATGTCCGGTGAAGGCGATCTTCGCTGAGGACGAGACACCCGAGCAATGGAAGAGCTTCATCGAACTCAACAAGCAGTTCTTCAAGGACCACCCGGGCGTCACGCCCGCGACCAAGTCGTAATCGGCTCTGGTCTCCCGATCGAAGAGGGCTCTTCGCCGGAAGGGCCCTCTTCTTTGTGCCACGCCCGCAGGGCAGCGCGCCTTGCCCGCTGGGCAATGTCGTCGGCGTCGCTCGTGTATTCGGCCGCATTTCGTGACCCCGCGCGCATGGCATACCCGTTGCCTCGTGCGGGAGACCATGAATGCCATCCCGAACCTCACTTCAAGCCTCACCGTGGTGGCGCCGGGGCCCGAGCGCGCGCTCGGATACCACGGCGCCGTGTGCGACTTCAAGCGACGCCTCATCGAGGCGACGCTTCACCAGGCGCGCGGCAACCGTACCCACGCCGCGCGCGCGCTCGGTCTGCAGCGGACGTACTTGCTGCGGCTGATGCGCGAGCTGAGGGTGGCGGCGCCACCGCCGCCCCCGCGGGGTCGCGCGCCCACCGCTCGCTGACACGCGCCACGGTTGACGTTCGCGAGGCGCCCCGGCACACTCGGCGGCGGCCATGCTGAACGTGTTCGTGGCGGGCGCGGGGATGACGCGCATCGGGCGCCGCAGCGAGCGCTTGCAAGACCTGATGGCCGACGCCGCGCACGCCGCCCTCGTCTCCGCGGGCGTGGACACGCCGGACGCCATCGTGGTGGCCACGATGAATCCCGAGGAGTTCCTCGGCGACGGCAACTTCGCCTCTCACGTGGCCACGCACCTGGGCTTCGCGGAAGTCCCCACGCTGCGCGTGGAGACGGCCACCTCGTCGGGGGCGGCCGCGCTCTACACGGGCTTCGCGCAGGTGGCGGCGGGACTCAGGAGCTCCGTGCTCGTGGTGGGTGGCGAGAAGATGACGCACCTCTCCACCCCGAAAGTGTCCGAGATCATCGGCCGCTCCATCGATCCGTACGAGCGTGCGTACGGCGCCACCATGCCCGCCCTCGCCGGCCTCATCACGCGCGCGCTGATGGCGCGCAAGGGCGTGACGGCGCGCGAGATCGCGCAGGTGGCCGTCAAGAATCACGCGAATGCGCTGCGTAATCCGTACGCCCATTTCCAGCAGGCGGTCACCATCGACGAGGTGCTCGAGAGCCGGATGGTGGCTGATCCGCTCCGTCTGCTCCACTGCTGCCCCATCTCCGATGGCGCCGCCGCCGTCGTGCTCACCGCCGCGCGCGCCGCCGTGCGGGTGGCGGGCGTAGGGCAGGGCACGGACACGCTCGCCGTGCGCCATCGCACCGTGCTCACGAGCTTTCGCGCCACGCGGATGGCCGCGCAGGCGGCCTTCACCATGGCCGGCTTCGGCGCCGCGCGCGTGGACTTCGCCGAGATCCACGACGCCTTCGCACCCTTCGAGCTGATCTCGCTGGAGGACATCGGCCTCGTACCGCCCGGCAAGGCGGGGCGCGCCACGCTCGACGGCGAGACGGCCATCGACGGCCGTTTGCCCGTGAATCCCTCCGGCGGGCTGAAGGGACGCGGTCATCCGCTGGCGGCGACCGGTCTCGCGCAGATCGTGGAGTGCGTGTGGCAGCTCACGGGACGCGCGGGCACGCGCCAGGTGCCGGGCCGCGTCGGCCTCGCGCACTCCATCGGCGGCCTTGCCACCAATAACTGGGTGACGATCCTGGAAGCGACGTGATCGAGCCCATCGCGGCGTCGCGCTGCCCGCGCTGCGCGGTGGTGATCACACCCCCCGCCATGTACTGTCCCTGGCATCCGGTGGCGATGACGCCCACCGTGGTGCCGGGCGCCGGCGAGATCGTGTCGTTCACCACGCTGCACTCGCCACCGGCGGGCTTTCGCTCGCCGCTGCACATCGCCATCGTGAGGCTGGCGGGGGGCGCCCACGCCGTGTGCCATGGAGCGGAGACGCGCGGGCTCAAGATCGGCTCCACCGTGGCCATCGAGGCCGTCGACAACATCTACTATTTCTCCCACCTGGGTGCGATGGACCGCGCGCGGCTCTTCTGGCGGCGCACCGGACATGCGGGCGAACGCGTGAACGCGATCACCCGCAGCCTCGCCAAGCGGGTGTGGAAAGGGAGAGACCGTGCCGCGAGCTAACAGTCCCTTGGCGGGTGTGCGTGTCCTGGACCTCACCCGCGTCCTCGCGGGCCCCTTCTGCTCGATGATGCTCGGTGACATGGGCGCCGAGGTCATCAAGGTTGAGGAGCCGGGCAAGGGTGACGATACGCGGATCTGGCCGCCCTTCGCGGGCGGCGAGTCGACATACTTCATGTCCGTGAACCGCAACAAGAAGAGCCTCACCCTCAATCTCAAGGCGCCCGCGGCGCGCACCCTGTTCAAGCGCCTCGTGAAGAAGAGCGACGTCGTGCTGGAGAATTTCCGCACGGGCACCATGGACAAGCTCGGCCTCGGCTACGCTGCCCTCAGCAAGGTGAATCCACGCTTGATCTACGCGGCCATCTCCGGCTTCGGGGAGTCGGGCCCGGAAGCGGCGCGCGCGGGCTACGATCTCGTCGTGCAGGCGGAGTCGGGCGTGATGGATATCACGGGCTTTCCGGACGGCCCGCCGGTGAAGGTGGGCAACTCCATCGCCGATCTCGTGGCCGGCATGTCCGCCGCCCATGGAGTCACGCTCGCGCTCCTGTCGCGGGTGAAGACACGACGGGGGCAGAAGGTCGAGATCGCGATGCTCGACGTCATGGCCTCGCTGCTGACCTACCAGGCCGGGATGTACTTCAACGCCGGCCGCACGCCCACCCGGCGTGGCAACGAGCACCCCTCCATCGTGCCCTACGAGGTGTTCAAGACTGCCGACGGCTACCTCACGCTGGGAGTGGCGAACAACTCGCTGTGGGAGCGGTGCTGCACGGCGCTGGAGCGGCCGCAGCTCGCGCGCGATCCTCGCTACGCCACCGAGTCCAAGCGCGTGGAGAACCGCGCCACGCTCGTCCCATTGCTCAACGAGATCCTGGGCGGCAAGACGGCGGAGAAGTGGATGAAGCGCTTCGAGGCGGCGGGGGTGCCCGCCGGCCGCATCCGCACCGTGGCCGAGGTGTGCGAGAGCCCGCACCTCAAGGCGCGGGGTATGGTGGTCAGCCTGCCGCATCCCAAGGCGGGCGACATCAAGGTGATGGGTGTGCCCATCCGCCTGCACAGCACGCCGGGCAAGGCGGCGACCGCGCCACCCCTGCTCGGGCAACACACGGAGGCGCTGCTGAAATCTGTCCTCGGCCTCACGCGCAGCCAGGTCGCCAAGCTCCGCGCCGCGGGCGCGGTATGAGCGCGCGACAGCCGAGCTAGGATTTTCGTCTGCTGGCGATCAGGAGTGCTACGCCTCCCACCAGCGAGATTGCGCCCAGGATGGGGGGCAAGGGGATCGTCTTCTCGCGCTTGGCGTCGACCTTGAGCGGTCCCAGATCGATGACGCGCTCGGTTCTCGTGTACGTGATGCCCTCGTAGGCGAGCGCAAACACGCCGAGCACGATGAGCAGGATCCCAACGATTACCAACGGTTTCATGGTGGAGCCTCCTCGCACGCGACCTCGGGGGCCGGCACTTCGATCCTACACCTCGGCCGGTCGAAATCTTGACACCCCGCGGCGGGGTGCCGCATCATGACTAGATTCTCATGACAAGTGGAGGCGGCGGGATGCGACGGCAGGTCAAAATCTACGACACCACGCTCAGGGACGGCACCCAGGGCGAAGGCGTGTCGTTTTCGATGGAGGACAAGGTTCGTCTCGCGACCCGGCTCGATGCCCTCGGCGTCCACTATATCGAGGGCGGTTGGCCCGGCTCCAACCCCAAGGATCTGCGCTTCTTCCGCCGCATGCAGGACGTCAGCTTCAAGCACGCCAAGCTCGCCGCCTTCAGCATGACGCGGCGGGCGGGCGCGGTGGCCGCCTCCGACGCCAACATGCAGGCGCTGCTGGAGGCGGGCACGCCCGTGGCCACGATCGTCGGCAAGTCGTGGGACTTCCACGTGACCGACGCCCTGGGCACCTCGCTGCCCGAGAATCTCGCCATGATCGAGGACACCATTGCCTTCCTGCGGCCGCGCATGGAGGAGGTGCTCTTCGACGCCGAGCACTTCTTCGACGGCTTCCGCGCCAACCGCGAGTACGCGTTGCAGACACTCAAAGCGGCGGAGCGCGCGGGTGCCCACTGGCTCGTGCTGTGCGACACCAACGGCGGTACCCTGCCCACCGACCTCGTCGCCGTCCTGCGCGAGGTGAAGAAGCACGTGACGACGCCGCTCGGGATCCATGTCCACAACGATGCGGAGTGCGCGGTGGCGAACTCGCTGGCGGCGGTCCTGGAAGGCGTGGGGCAGGTGCAGGGGACGATGAACGGGTTCGGGGAGCGGTGCGGCAACGCCAACCTCGTGTCCATCATTCCCAGCCTCGTGTTGAAGATGCAGGTCGACTGCATCCCCGAGAACAACCTGCGCGAGCTGCGCGACGTCTCCCGCTTCGTGTCCGAGCTCGCCAACCGCAAGCCGTGGGACTCGCAGCCGTACGTGGGCGACTCCGCCTTCGCCCACAAGGGCGGCATGCACGTGTCCGCCGTCCAGAAGCATCCGGAGACGTACGAGCACATCGACCCCCAGGCCGTCGGCAATCACCGCCGCGTGCTCGTCTCCGAGCTCTCGGGCAAGTCGAACATCCTCTGGAAGGCGCGTGAGTTCGGCATCGACATCGATCAGGACACGCCGGACTCACGGCGCATCCTCGACCGGCTCAAGGCGCTCGAGGACGAGGGCTTTCAGTTCGAAGGGGCGGAAGCCTCCTTCGAGCTGCTCATGGAGCGCGCGCTCGGCCGCTATCAGCCCTTTTTCCAGCTCGAAGCGTACCGCGTGATCGTGGAGGAGCAGAACGGCGGGGCGTCGCCGGTGGCGGAAGCCACCGTGCGGCTGCGCGTGAAGGGGATGCTGGAGCACACGGCGGCGTCGGGCAACGGGCCCGTGGACGCCCTCGATCATGCGCTGCGCAAGGCACTCGAGGAGTTCTACCCGACCCTCAAGATGCTGCGGCTGCTCGACTACAAGGTCCGCATCCTCGACGAGTCCAAGGGCACCGCCGCCAAGACGCGCGTGCTCATCACGTCCGGCGACGGCGTCGAGACGTGGGGCACGGTGGGCGTCGCCGACAACATCATCGAAGCCTCGTGGCAGGCGCTCGTGGATTCCGTCGAGTACAAGCTGCGCGCGGACGGCCGCCGCGGGTGACCATCGTGGTCCTGGACGACGAGCCCTCCATCGTGCAGATGTGCGTCACGGTGCTGCAGTCGCAGGGGCACGCCGTAAAGGGCTTCACGAACGCGACAGACGCCCTCGCGCATCTGGAAGGTGAGGCCGCGGATCTGCTCGTGGTGGACTACAAGATGCCCCAGCTCACGGGCATCGACTTCATCAAGCGCGCGTGGGCCCTGCGCCCCGACATGCGCGTGGTGATGATCACCGCCCACGGCACGCGTGAGGTGATCGCACGCGCCAACGACACGGGCGTCAACGTGGTGCTGAAGCCGTTCACGCCCGGTGAGCTGACGAAAGGAATCGCACAGGCGCTGGGCGGCACCGAGCTGCCGCGCCCGGGCAGCAGCGCCGCGGGCTCCTAGGGCGCGCGCCACATTTCGAGGAGCGGCCTGGCTTCGCCGGGCCTTACCG
>JBKKCN010000293.1:0-17927 GCA_046712525.1 Candidatus Rokuibacteriota bacterium | reverse complement strand
CTGGCGGGGCCCATTCCGGCGCCGCGCGTCGTGACGCACGATCTCGGCGGGCGCTTTCGCTGGGTGATGGCGCTCGCCGGCGTGTCCGAACGCGGCGTGCTGGGGACGTTCCAGTCCAGCTGGGACGCGCCCGGGCCCTGGCGCCTCACCTTCTGCGCCGCGGAGCGGCGATATACATTCGCGCCCCTGGAGACGTGCCGGGTGAGCGAGCGCGGAGTGGACGGCGAGCGTGTGATCGAGCCCGACGACGACGACCGCAAGTTCAAGCCCGGCTTCTACCGGCAGGGACTACTCTTCCTGCGCACCATCCAGAGCGGTGAGTCGCCCGCGATGGCGGGCCTGGACGCTGTCCGGCCTGCCATGGTGCTCGCCGAACGTCTCACCACGAGCCTGATGCGCGAGGCGGCCGCCGCCGCCGAGCAGCCACACGTGAGGGTGCCCTAGCTCATGGCGAAATTGACGGGAAAGCTCGGCGAGTGGGAGCTTCCGCACGTGCACATGTGGAAGGACCGGCGCGCGCAGATTCAATGGGTGCCCACCCCCCTCATCTCGCCGCAGACGCGGATGGCGACCATCGGCAGCTGCTTTGCTGCGGAGATCGCCGCTGCGATGACACGGTTCAGGCTGAATGGCGCGATGCACCCCGGGGGCTTGTTCTACACCACACGCTCGATCCGTCAGGAGATCGAGCGGATTTTCGGCGGCTGGCCGCAGTACAAGGATGAGCCGTACTGGAAGGTGCAGGAAGGCTACGTCCACCCCTTCAAGAACTACTCGAAGAGCTTCGCCGATCCGGAGGGATTGCGCGCCTGGAGCGATGGCGTCGACGCGCACGCCGACCGCCTGTTCCGGTCCGCCGACGTGCTCGTCATCACGCTCGGCCTCATCGAGGCCTGGATGAACCCGGCCACGGGGAGTGTCTACCGGCAGATTCCGCATCCGGAGGCGTTTCCGTCGCTCGGCGCGCGCTTCTACCGGTTGACGGTCATGGACATGATCGAGGATCTCGAGCGGATACGCGACGTCGTTAGACAGAACACGAAGGCGCAGATCATCGTCACGGTGTCCCCCGTGCCGCTGCAGGCCACCCTCATGCCTTTCGACGTTCGCGTGGCCAACATGGAATCGAAGAGCCGCATCCGCGCCGCCGTCTCCGAGGTCGTGGACAGGTATCCCGACGTGCACTACTTCCACTCGTTCGAGCTGGTGGCGACGGCGGAGCGGTTCTCGGACTTCATGCGCGAGGACGGCCGGCATGTGCAACCGCAGGCCGTCGACTACATCCTGGATCAATTTCTCCAGATGTTCGGGCGTGACGGTATCCACCGGCCGGCGATCGATGCCTCCTGGATCACCGGCCCCAGCAAGACCGCGGAACGTCTCGCGAAGCGCACGCGCTGGCGCCGGGCCCTCGACTACATGTGGCGCCGCCTGACGCCAGTCCCCAGGTGAACGGAGCCGACGGCGTGTCTGAGACTGCGGAGATGGCGGATGTCCGCAGGGTCCCCTACGACGGACGCGAGGTCGTGGCCTGGATGGAGGCGGTGCGGCCGCTGCTGCGTGCGTCCGCGTGGGCGCCCGGCCTCGTCATCGAGGGCGTGGACGCGATGGACGTCCTCCGCCCGTACATCTACATGGGGCTCGCGCGCATCGCCCGCGACGGCACGTCGGCGCCTCGGGCCGGTGTCGATGGCCGCCGCCGTCCACTGGGGGAATGGGTCCGCGTCATCAAGGGCGGGGCCGCGCACCGGATTGCCCGGCGGAGAGCGATACGGGCGTCGTCGACGCCGGAGCGCTGCCCGGTCGTCTTCTGGCCCTGGCAGCTGACCCACGTCAAGGCGCAAGCCCCGGTCGCGCGCGCCCTCACCGCCCTGGGCGTGAAGAGCTGCTTCGTCGTGAGCCGGCCCCAGATATCCGAAGACGTTCGGCAGAGGGTGGGCGATGCGGTGTTCTCGACGGCGGCGTGGCCCGCGCGCGTCCGCGACGGCCGCGAGGCGGGCCGCCGACTGCGTCCGGTCTTCGCCGCCGATCCGGCAATCAGCTTTCCGCCCTTTCCCGTGCCGTGCGAGCGGCGGCAGCTGGTGGCCGCCCTGCGCGAGCCCTTCGTCACGCTGCTGCCGATGGTGGGCGAGATAATCGCGGTGGCGGACGCCATCGCGCAGTCGATATCGCCGCGGGTGCTGGTGGTGGGGAATGACCTCACCCTCGTGGGTCGGATCGGTTGCCTTCGAAGCCGACGGAAGGGGATACGGACGGCCTGCCTGGTCCATGGGAGCATCGCGGGCGACCCTCTCCAGGGGATGCAGCTGGCCGACAAGATCCTCGTGCATGGAAGCACCAATCTCCGTCAGTTGATGGACGTGGGTGTGCCTGCGGCACGGATCGAGGTGTGCGGAGCGCCGTATCTGGATCACCTTCCGCGCCAGTCGGGGCGGCTTCACCCACGGCTGCGTGAGGGCCTGGGTCTGAGTGACGACAGGCCCGTCGTCCTCGTGGCGACGTCGGGACCGGGGCATACGGTCTCGCATGGCCACCATGAGGCCGTCATCCGGAGCGTCATGCGCCTGAGTGGCCAGCGGCCCGATGTTGATTTCGTGGCCAAGCTGCATCGTAAGGACAAGGCGGAGTATTACGAGCGCGCGAGGACGTCGATACCGGGATCCAGGCTCCGGGTAGTTCCTGACGGCGCCGATGGCCTGCCCAGTGACATCTTCGATTGGCTCCACGGATGCTCGATGGTCGTGACGGGCGCCTCCACGGTGGCGGTGGAGGCGATGCTCATGGGCGTGCCCGTCATCACGATCGACATGGCCGATGAGCTTCACGACGTCGCCTTCATCGATGCGGCGGCGACCATTCACGTGAAAAACGGGGATGAGCTCGGCGAGGCCGTGCGGGCATTGTTGCAGTCTGCGGAGCGGCGGGCGGAAGTGGAGGCGAGAGCCTCGGACTATCTCACACGCAACTACTACGCCTTGGACGGTGCCTCCGGCGAGCGCGCGGCCAAGGTCATTCGAGACCTCGTGGCCGACTGACGACATGATGTGGGCCCGAGAGGACGTGCGGATCGTGGTGCTGGCGGACTCGCTGGCGATGCCGAGGGAGGACGTGCGCTTCGAGCACACGTGGCCCTATCGACTGCAGGCGGCGCTCCGCGAGGCGGGCCTGACGGCGGACGTGGTCAATTGCGCCGCGCGCGCACGCACGGCGGACATGCTCATCGCCGACTTCACGGAGCACGTGGTCTTCAAGGAGCCCACCGACATCGTCGTCCAGGTGGGCGTGGTGGACTGCGCGCCGCGCATCATTTCCCGGCGTATGCGCCGCTACCTCAACCGCCGGTGGGTGCCGTCCGCGGTGCGTGATGCCGTCATCAGGCGCCGATCGGCGCGCCGTGCTCGCATCGTGGCGCGGGATCCCCTGAGACTCGTGTACACGAAACCGCACCGGTTCGCGGCGGTGTTCGAGGAATTCGGAAGCCGCCTGCGACGCCTGTCGTGGCCGATCCGCGTCTATGTGGTGCCGATCCTCTTCGAGGGATCGGCGCTCGAGACCCGGTCGCCTGGGTTCGGCAAGAACGTGGCGGCGTACAACGCGATCCTGGCGGATTTCAGTGGGCGTCACGGCGGAGAATGGATCGCTCCCGAAGGACTGCTCGCCCCCCACCGAAGCACGGCCTTCTGCTCCGATGGCATCCATCTGTCGCCGATGGGCAACGCGATGCTGGCCCGTGAAGTCTGCCGCCGTGTCCTCGCGCGCACGGCGACGGGCGCCGGTGTCGGCAGCGATTCATGACTGTGCGTGAGAGTGACGTCGTCCGTGCGTAAACGGCTGACGGGATTGTTGACGGACTCTGCGACGTACGGGGCGGGCACCGCCCTCGGCCACCTCGTCGGCTTCTTGCTGCTCCCGGTGTACACGAGCTATCTGTCGCCGGTCGACTACGGCGTGCTGGCGATGCTCGGGGTGATCGTGGCCGTGTTCGAGCCCCTGGCCAATCTCGGGATGACGAACGCCGTCTTCCGGCGCTTCAACGTGAGCAAGGACGATGACGAGCGGCGGCTCGTCCTCAGCACCGCCCTCATGAGTGTGTCGTTGGCGGCCATCGTGCTGGGCGGCCTCAGCATGCTGGCGACGGCATCCATCGGGACCATCCTTCTCGGCATCGTCGATCATCGGCACCTGGTCGAGCTGACGATCTGCACCGCCGTCGTGGCCTCCATCGGGGCGGTGCCACACGCGGCGCTGCGGGCGGAGCGGCGCGTGCGGCAGGTGGCGGGCCTGAATCTGCTGCGGGTGGTGCTGGCGGTCATTCTCACCGTGTGGCTGGTCGTCGTGGAGGAGGCGGGCCTGCAGGGGGTTGTCGTCGCCACCCTCGCGGCAGAAACCGCGGTGGTGGCCATCAACCTGTGGCTGACCTTCCGGTCTTTCAAGCTGGCGGCAAGCATGACGGTGTGGCGCGCGATGTTCGATTACGGAATTCCATTCCTGCCCCATCGTGTGCTGGCGACGGGGATGGTCTATTTCGGTCAATACATTACGCGGAGCATGCTGGGGCTTCACCAGGCAGGCCTGTACCACACGGCGATGCGCATCAGCATGCCGGCGCACCTGGCGGTGGCGGCGCTGCAGACATCATGGGTTCCGATCAAGTTCCAGATCCACGCCGAGGATCAGGACCCCGCCGCGTCCTTTCGCTCGCTCGTGTGCTATTACATGGCCGGCGTGTCCTACCTGTGGGTCGGCGTGTCGGTGTGGGGTCCCGAGGTGGTGCGCGTCATGGCGGCGCCACTGTTTCACGACGCCCTGTACCTCGTGCCGGCGCTGGCCCTGATCCCGGTGTCCCGGAGCCTCTATTTCATGTTCGGCACGGGATTCGAATTCAGTGCGAGCACGAAGGCGGCACCGATCGCGAGCGGGGTGGGGGTGCTCACGGTGGTCGTCCTCGCCTTCGGGCTCGTCCCCATGTTCGGTGCGGCAGGTGCGGCGCTGGGGACGATGGGCGGGTGGCTGGCGTCAGCGCTGGTCATTCATCGATTGGCGCAGAGCCGGTTCCGTATCGAGCATGACTGGGCCACGTTGCGCTGGTTCGCCGCCTGCTCGGTGGCGCTCGTGCTTCTCAGCGTGTCCGTCCAGGCGTATCCGGCATGGATCCGTCTCACCTATGCCCTCTCCGCCTCTATCGTCTACCCGGTCGCGGTGTTTCTGATACTCAGACGGTCCCCATCGGAGGCGGGCCGGATGACGACAGTCACCCTCGCCGTTGCCGCCTGGCGTGATCGTGCGCGGCTCAGATGGCGCGGTGAAGCGCAGGCGCCGGAGATCCGATAGTGCCTGACCTCCTCGCGCTCCGGTCGGTGGTAGCCCGGATGACCACGAGCTCGGGGTGTTACACCGTCGGCCAGGGCGTGTGCGGTCGTGTGGGCGGAGGCTTCATCCTCGCCTATCACGATCAACCGGGAGAGGTGTTCGAGCGGCAGGTCGAGGCTCTGGGACCCAACGAGCCGGTGCATCTTTCGGAACTGGTCGACCGCGCGCGCAGCGGGCGGAGCACCGCCGGCCTCTTCGCCGTCACCTGCGACGACGGCGTGGCCACCACCGTGCGGGACATCAGCGCCGTATGCCTGAGGCGCGGGTGGCCGGTCACCTTCTATCTTCCCACCGGCTACCTCGACGAACGCGGCGGGATGCCCTTTCAGCGGTGGAACACGTTGGTGTCGCGCCTGCCGCGGGCGGTGCTGTCCCTTCCCTCGCTCGAGCTCGACCTGCGGGCACCCGGGGCCGCCGCACGCTTTGCGCGGGATGTGCGGACGCGGATGTATACGCAGCCCCGCGATCGTTATCGACCGCTGATCGAGGAGCTCGCGCGGTGGCTGCTCGAGCACGGAAGGATGACGCGGGAGGAGCTGGAGCCGCCGGAGGCGATCGCGTGGAGCGAGGTGGTGACCCTCAGCCGTCACGAGGCGATTCGCTTCGAAAGTCATGGCGTCACGCATACGGCCGTGGTGGCCCTCACTCCCGCGGCACTGGAGACGGAGCTCACGGCCAGCCAGCGCCGCATCAGCGAGCACACGAACCGTGCGTGCCGGCACTTCTGCTATCCCTTCGGGTCGCGCGACAGCATCGGCGCCACCGCGTCCAAGATCGTGGCCCGGGTCTACGACACCGCGGTGACGATGACCCGTGGACGCCTCCGGCGCCATCCCTTGTGTCTGCTGCCTCGCATCGCCGTCTACGAGCGCGACAGTCCGGATACGACGCGACTGAAGATCCTCACGGTATGACGACGGCGAATATCATGAGGCACGGCCTCAAGCACATCCTGTTCGTGCTCGTGCGTCCGTTCGCGGTGGCGAGGTTACGGGCGAGGATGTTGCCTCACCGGGAAGGTCCGTGGTTCAAGCTCGGGCTCATGATGGATCACTACGCCTACTCGAAGATCTTGCGGTCGTTTGGTGAGGGGACCACCGTCCATCCCACCGTGGAGATCCGGCACCCCGAGAACGTGTCGATCGGGGCCCGCACCAACGTCAACCACGGCTCCGAGCTGCACGGGGCGGGTGGGATCGAGATCGGAGAGGGGACGCTGATCTCCTTCAACGTGTTGGTCCTGTCCGATATGCGCGAGTTTCGGAACCGAGGCGCCATCGGCAAGCAGCACAAGATCACGAAACCCGTCCGTATCGGAAGCGATGCCTGGATCGGGGCAGGCGCCATCGTTCTTCCGGGTGTCACCATCGCTGACCACGCCATCGTGGGCGCGGGCGCGGTGGTGACCAAGGACGTCGAGGAGTGGGAGATCGTGGCGGGCAATCCGGCGCGGCATATCGGAAGCCGGCTGGACGTGGAATACGAGCGCCCCCGGTGAAGGTCCTGTATGTCCACGACCGTCTGTCGGGTGGCGCCGGGGAGAGCCTGTATCAGCTGGTCCGAGGGCGGCAGGGAAGCGGGACATCGATCGTCGTGTACGGTGCCGACGGGTTCGTAGGAGAACGATTCCGCCGACTCCATCTCGATCCGCCGCCCATCCAGCAACGGGCCCATTCCTGGGTGGCGATGCGGTGGCCCGCGCGGCGCGTCCTCTCCCTCCTGTGGCGCGTGCTGGTCGGTCCCTTGCATCTGCCGCTTCTTCTCCGTGTGTTGCGAGTGGCGCGACGGTACGAGGTCGATGTGATTCACACGAACTGCATCTACCTGATGGAAGGCGCGGTGGCAGCCAGGCTGCTGGGTCTGCCGCACGTGTGGCAGGTTCGCGAGCTCGTGGACCTCGATTGCTATCAGTACGTTGTCCCCAAACGGGTGGTGATGCAGTGCCTTCATCGGCTGTCGGATGTGATTCTTTGTAATTCACAGCAAACGGCTGATGGCGTGCGGCGTGCCGGCGCGCCTCCCGGGAAGATCCGCGTCATCGCCAACATCGTCGATCCTCCCCATGAGCTCGTCGATCTCCGTGCCGTCCTCGGACTGCCGTCCGATGTTCTTCTGGTGGGCACCGTGGGATGGATCGGCCGCAACAAACGGGTCGAGGACTTCCTCGCCCTCGCTTCCGAGCTGCGTGATCTCGGTGAGAAGGTTCGTTTCGTCATGATCGGAGGGTGGGGGCGAGACCGTGCGTATAACGCGCAGATCGCGAGGGCGATTGAAGAGAGCCCGAACAGGACGAACATCATCCATACCGGCCTCTTGAAGGATGCGGCCCGCTACATGGCCTCCCTCGACGTCCTGATATCCGCGGGCGCCGACGAATCGTTCGGCCGCACGGTGGCGGAGGCGCTGGCGGCCGGCACGCCTGCTATCGGCGTTCGCAGCTGTGCAGTGGCGGAGATCATCGATCACGACCGGACTGGATTCCTGGTTCCGGAAGGCGACGTGAAGGCCATGGCCGGATATACACGCTCCCTGCTCGATCGTCCGGAGCGACGACGGAGCTTTGGTGACGCAGGGAGGGAATCAATGCGGGCGCACTTCAGCAGCGACGTGCTCCTCCCGCGCTTCGAGGCGCTGTATCGCGACGCTCTCATGCGGCGTACCGGGCACGTCGAAAAGACGACCCCGGAGAACATCGAGGCATGACCAGGGAGCGCATCGTCATCGTCGGTGCCGGCCCTGCCGGCATCGGTGCCGCACTCAGCCTCGAACGCGACTGCACCGTGCTGGAGCAAGGCGCGACGCTGGGCGGCCTTGCGGATACCATCACGATCGACGGCGCCGTGTTCGACCTCGGCGGGCACTCCTTTCACACGCCGCATGGAGCCGTTCGCGAGCTGGTCTTCAGCGCGCTGGAGATGTACGAGCAGCAGCGGGACGCCCGTTGCCTGGCCTTCGAGGAGCTCATCCCCTATCCGTTCCAGAAGAATTATCGTCTGCTCACGAACGAGCAGATCGTGCAGGAGTGCTCGGCAGGGCTCCGGGACGCCGATGACGGCAAAGGGGCGGAGGACTTCGAGGCGTTCATCAACCGCCGGTTCGGTAAGGGCATCGCGGAGCATTTCATGCTTCCGTACAACCGGAAGCTGTGGGGTCGTGATCTCAAGCGCCTGGCGGCGGACTGGACACAGGAGCGCGTGGCGGCTCCGGAGGGTGTGAAGGAGGAATTCGACCGGAGTGGCGGTGCTCGCAAGCCGTTGCAAGGCGACACGCGCGTGGCGTACCCCGCCCGCGGCGGATTCGGCGAGATCTTCAAGGCTCTCGCACGGCGGATCCCCGACCTCCGGTACCACCAGCGCGTGGTCCGGATCGACGCGCGGCACCGAGTCCTCCACACCGTCAGCGGAGATGCCTTCCCGTGGCGTGCCCTCGTCTCCACGTTACCGATCCCCGTCCTTCTGAACCTGATCGACGGCGTGCCCGCGGAGCTCAAGGCGAAAGCGGCGCAGCTGGACTATCTGTCGCTCAAGCTCGGGCTGGTCGTCGTCGGCCATCCCGTCGACACGGAGATCCAGCGGATCTATTCCGCGGAGCCACACATTGCGCCGCACAAGATTGCCGTCAATCACACCTCATCGGATTACCTGAGAGGCCTGCCGCACCACGGCATCGTGAGCGAAATCGCCGTCGGCCCCGAGAAGGCCCTCATCCGAAGCGACCTTCAGGAGTGGATGATCGCCAGTCTCGAGCTGGCAGGACTGATCAAGGACCGCCGCCACATACGGTACGCCGAGATCCGCGATGTCAGGTACGCGTATCCCGTGCCCACGCATGACCGCGACGCGATCGTCGCCGAGATCGCGCACTGGCTGGAAGAGGCGGGCGTCCATTCCGTGGGCCGTTTCGGTCAGTGGGCGTACATCAACTCCGATGAGGCGATTCATCGCGGAATGGTCCTGGGAACGAAGCTTGCCGGGCTCTAGTCGCGCTCCCGCGCGCGCCGTGGCTCCCCACGAGATCGATCTGTGGGTGATTCCCTACCTGTTTGCGCCCGTGTTGGCGGGGCCGGGTGAGCGGTTTCTGCGCTATGGCCCCAAGCTTGGCGAGCGCGGAGTGAAGATGACCGTCGTCACCGCCATGCGACCGAACCAGCCGCGCCATGAGACGAGACACTCCATTCCGATCGAGCGCATCGGGAGCGCGGCGACGAGGGTGGCGTCCGTCGACGGCTTTCTGGGTCGGGCGGTCCTGCGTGCCCTCACGGTGCGACCCCGGCCTCACGTGATGCTGTTTCTCGCCGTCGGCCGTTTTCTTCTTCCCTTCCTCTGGATCCTGAGGCTCGCCGGCATCAGGTCCGTGCACGTGAATACGATGGCACGGCTCGATCCCGGACGGCCTCGCACCGTCGCGAAATGGCTGCGGAACCGGTGGAAGGGCGCCGTCTACGGTGCCTTCGACTGCGTCGTCTGCAGTACGGGCGCGCTCGCGAACGATCTCACGGTGCTGGGGCTCGCCGAGGAGAAGGTGAAGACGATTCCCAATGGGGTGTCGTTGAGCCGGTTCCGCCCTGCCAGGAGCGTCGACGAGACTCGAAGCGTGCGACAGGCGCTTGGCTTGCCCGTCGATGGGCCCATCGTTCTCTACGTGGGTCTGCGCGTTGACCGTAAAGGCGTCATCGAGCTCGTGGACGCATGGAAGCGGTATCGGGCGGGCGGCGGCTCGGGGTGGCTGGTCATGGTGGGCCAGGAATTCAGGGACGCAGAGAGCGCCGCGTTCTACGAGCGGTGGGACCGATGTGTGGCCGAGCTGCGACCCGACGATCACGTCGAGTTGCTCGGTCCGCAGGCGCAGATCGAAGAATATTTCCGGGCCGCCGACCTCTTCGTGCTGCTCTCCGAGCTGGAGGGAACGCCCAACGTCATTCCGGAAGCGATGGCGAGCGGAGTGCCGGTACTGACGACACGGTTTCGCGGGTTCTCGGAAGACCTGGGTCGAGACGGCAGCGAGCTGGTGCTCACGGAGCGGGACCCGGACCTTGTATGCAAAGCGTTGACGCGGTTGCTCGGGGATCCGGGACTTCGCCAGGCGCTGGCCGCCGCGGGACGGGCGTGGGTGGAAAAGTATCAGGACCTCGAGGAGACGCTCGATCAGTATCGAGCCCTGCTCGAGCGCCTGGTGGCGACCGGGAAGGCCGAGCACAAGGGAGCCTGATGGAAGATCTCGCGATGCGTGGGCGCGCCTCCGTCGGCGTACCGCGGACGGAGCGCATGCAAAACACACTGGCCGAAGTGTGGAGCCGCGCGCGACCCCACCGCCTGCCCATCTACCGGCTTGCCATCGCGCTCTTCCTGTTGAGCACGCTGATCGACACCGGGTCCGACGAGCGCAAGGGGCCCCTCGGCCTCACGGTGCCGATGGTCGCGATGATCCTGGTCGTCATCGTCGGCCTCCCGCTCTGGAGGGCGCCGCGGGACCGGGTGGCATGGGGTTGCCTCCTGTTGATCGGGGGGTGGGTGTGGATCCAGATGCTTTCGGTACCGAGGACACAGACGATTCGCGCCGCCTTCATCGTCATGAGCGTCATTGTCTTCGCCGTCATCGTGGGGGGGGTGAGGGCGAGCCCTGCGTTGTTCTGGTACCAGCTTCGACTGCTCTGTATCGGCCCCTTCGTGGCCGCCCTTGCGTTCTACCTCGGGTCGTGGACGACGACGTGGACGGGCCGCCAGACCTTCCTGGAGTTCAACGGGAATACGCTGGCGTTCTATCTCGCGGCCGGGTTCACCATCGGGTGTGCGCTCGTCGGCCACGTGAACAAGCGCTTCCGCATCCCGATGCTGCTGGGCACCCTGCTCCTCGTGCCCCCCCTCTGGTACACAGGATCCAGATCGGGAGTGGGGCTGGCGGTCATCGTCACCGTCATGTTCCTGGGGATACGTTTCGGGCGCACCTGGCTGGCGGGGTCCGCGGTGGGTATCGTGCTCCTGACGGGCGTGCTCCTCGTGTCTTCCTTCGACACAATCGTCCCGGATTCGCTGGCCGACTCCGTGGTCCTGAAACGGTTCAGTCCGGCGGAAATGGCCCAGGGAGAGAGTCTGCGTTTCGCGTTGATCCTGTCGGGTCTGGAGGCGTTTGCGCAGAGACCGTGGACGGGGCACGGCATCGAGGCTCCGCTCTCCGTGCTATGGCGCGCCAACAACCTGGCATATGTGCATCCCGACGAGACGGGAGTGGCGACGCACAACGGCTACGTGGACTACCTGATCATGGGAGGCATCCCCCTGTGTGCCATGTTCGTCGTGCTGCATCTGTGGGTGGGATGGAGGTTGTGGAGAGCGCGTCGGGTCAGGGACGTGGAGGCGAGGGAGCTCTGCGCGCTCGCCCTCGGCCTGTACATGTATTTTCTGGCTGACGTGTTTTTCGGAGACATCTTCGCCAAGCTCGGGTGGTGGTCGTTCGGCTTCGGGCTCCAGATCCTCTCCGTGTATGCGCGGCGCGGTGAGGGGAGCGTGACGACCTCCCGGACGACGGAATAGTCACATGTGTGGCGTCGCGGGCTGGATCGGTCGGGGGGCACATGGACCGGAGATGGCGGAAGCGCTGCTCCGCGCGTTGCGACATCGCGGGCCCGACGCCCAGGATCACCGCCGCTGGCCGGAGGCGCTGCTCGTTCACACCCGGCTCAGCATCCTCGATCTCTCGCCCACCGGCGCGCAGCCGATGTCCAACGAGGACGGCTCGATCTGGACCGTCTTCAACGGCGAGATCTACAATCACGCGGAGCTCCGGCGGGACCTGGAGGCCAAAGGCCACCGCTTCCGCGGCCGTTCGGACACGGAGGTCCTGCCGCACCTGTACGAAGAGCACGGCGCGGAATTCGTGGCGCGGCTGCGGGGAATGTTCGCGTTCGCGCTCTATGACGCCCGAGCGAAGCGACTCCTCCTCGCGCGCGACCGCTTCGGGATCAAGCCGTTATTCTACGCGTCGACGGCCGAGCGCCTGGCCTTTGCCAGCGAGCTCAACGCCCTGCGCCTGATTCCCGGAATCGAGCTCGCGCCTGACCGTCAGGCCCTCCACGACCTCGCGGCGCTTTTCTATATCCCGGCGCCGGCGACGTTCTTCACCGGGATCCGGGCGCTCGAGCCGGGGCAGCTGCTGGAGGCGAGCTACGGGCATGGCCGCGTACGCTGGAGCGTCCGTCGCTACCATCAGTGGACGCTCGCGCCCGACCCCGCGCTCACGTTCGTGCACGCCGTCGAGCGTGCCGACGACCTCATCCAGGCGGGTGTGCGGAGGCAGATGCAAAGCGACGTGCCCCTCGGCAGCATGCTGAGTGGCGGCATCGATTCGTCGCTCGTGAGTGCAGCCGCTCAGACGATGTCCGCGGGAGCGCTGCGAACGTTCAACGTGCGCTTTCCCGACGCGCAGTACGACGAGACCTGGGCCGCCCACGCCGTGGCCGCCCACATCCAGAGCCGTCACGACACGCTCGACATCCAAGGCGAGGGCGGCACGTGGGACAGCATCACCGCGCTCCTGGAGCACGCCGGGCAGCCTTTCGCCGACACGTCGCTCTTCGCGGTGAACGCGGTGTGTCAGCAGATGCGGCGCCACGTGACTGTCGCATTCTCCGGGGACGGTGGCGATGAAGCGTTCGGCGGCTATGACACATATTGGCAGACCGCGTGGATCGCGCGCTGGCAGGTGTTACCCCTGGCGCTTCGGAGGGCGGCGGTGGCCCTGGCACGCGGTCCGGTCCTGGCGGGCGTCGTGGCCCCCCGGCTGGGGCAACGCTTCGGTGAGTTGTCGGGGGCGGACGACCCGACGATCGTGGAGCGGCTGTTGTGCTACATGGGGGAGGAAGAGCACCGCCGGTTCTGTCCTCAGGAAGGCCTGCTGCCCGTACGTCGCCATTTCGAGCGGCGGTGGAATCATCGCCTGCCGAGAGGCGCCCGCCGCACGGAGCGGCTTTCCGCGCTCGCCACGGAGGTCGGTATCCGGCTCACGCTGCCGAACGATTTCCTCTTCAAGGTCGATACCGCCAGCATGAAGGAGAGCATGGAGGTTCGCGTCCCCATGCTGGATGAAGACCTCGTCGATTTCGGTCTCACGATTCCGCACGCACTCAAGGTGCACGGCCGCACCGGCAAGCGGGTACTGCGGGGCGTGGCTGCGCGCCGACTACCGGCGAACGTTGCGTCCAAGAAGAAGCGGGGCTTCAGAATCCCGGTGGATCGCTGGGTGGACGAGGCCTTCCGCACCACCTTGCGGGCGACGCTCCTGGAGGACAGCTCTCCCCTGCCGGACTTCTTTGACCCCGGAGTCTACGTTCCGTGGATCGAAGCCTTCAGCTCCGGCCAAGGACACCCGGAGGTTTCCCGCGCGGGGCTGTATGGTCGCGCCATCTTGCTGCTGGGCGTCCATCAGGCATTGACCAGAAAGGATTGAGTACGGCCACGCCCGCACCGCGCATTCTGATCGTGACGCAATATTTCTTGCCGGAGATGGGTGCCCCTCAAGCGCGGCTCGCCGAGCTCGGGGGCTGGCTGCAGCGACTGGGCTGGACCGTCGACGTCCTCACCGCGCTGCCGAATTATCCTTCCGGTCGCGTCTTCGCCGGCTATCGCGGCCGCTCGTGGATGCGAGAGACGGTGGCCGGCCTGGATACCGTGCGCACATGGATCCTGCCGTCGCAGTCGGCGCGGATCCTTCCGCGGATGACCTCGTACCTCACGTTTGCCGGCTCCGCCGCCATTCTCGGAGGGCGGAGATGTCAGCGACCGGACCTGATCTGGGCGGAGACGCCGCCTCTGTTTCTCGGCGTGGCCATCCGCTGGCTGTCGCGTCGCTGGAAGGCGCCATACGTGCTCAATGTCTCTGACCTGTGGCCGGAGTCGTTCGTCGAGATGGGCCGGCTCCGACGTGGATCACGTGTGCACCGGGCCCTCGAGGCTCTGGAACGGTGGTGCTACGCGGGCGCGATCGGCATCACCGGCCAGTCCCGCGAGATCGTTGCGCACGTGCGGGCGATGCGACCCGACGCGGCGACGGAGGTCGTCAGCAACGGCGTGGACCCGGCGCGCTTCGGCCGGGAGTACGCCGACGCCGAATGGCGGCACGAAGCAGGGTGGAACGGGCAAACCGTATTCGCCTTCGCAGGATTGCACGGGCTGGCGCAGGGGCTGGAGCAGGTGCTCGCCGCCGCTGAAACGCTTCGCCATCGGCCCGACATCCTCTTCGCGCTCGTCGGCGATGGCCCGGAGAAAGGCGACTTGATGAAGTCGGCGCACGAGCGCGCGCTGACCAACGTGCGTTTCTACGACACGCAGCCGAGGGAACGCATGCCCGCCATCCTGGCCTCCGCCGACGTCGCGCTGATCCCGCTCGCGTCCCGCCTCCGGGGTGCGGTGCCGTCGAAGATCTACGAGGCGATGGCCAGTGAATTGCCGGTGCTGATCGTCGCCGAGGGCGAAGCCGCCGAGCGCGTTCAAGACGTGGGCGCCGGGGTCGCGGTCCCGTGCGCCGATCGTGATGCGCTCGTAGCCGCGATCGTGACCCTCGCTGACTCGCGCCGCCTTCGGGCGTCGCTGGGCGCGGCGGGGCGAATCGCCGTGCAGGCCCTCTACAGCCGCGAGGCAGCCGCCCGGAGGACGCATGCCTTTCTGCAGAGCTGTCTCGCCCGTGCACGGCGACAGCCCACCGCCGCGGCATGAGCGCGCCCGCCCTCCTCCATGGCATCGTCGGCGCCCGGCCGAACATGATGAAGATGGCGCCTCTCGCGCGCGCCCTCGCGAACGGCTCTCCCTTCCGCATGCGGCTCATCCATACCGGCCAGCACTACGATGAGGGGATGTCTGACGTGTTCCTGCGGGAGCTCGGGCTGCCTCAGCCGGCCGTCAACCTCGAGGTCGGCTCCGGGCCCCACGGCCAGCAGACCGCGCGCGTGCTGGAGCGCTATGAACGGCTGCTGCTCACCGAAGAACGTCCGCTTGGCGTCATCGTGGTGGGGGACGTGAACTCGACGTTGGCCTGTGCGCTCGCCGCCGTCAAGCTGGGCCTGCCCGTCGCGCACGTGGAAGCGGGACTGCGCAGCTTCGACCGCACCATGCCCGAGGAGATCAACCGGGTCATGACCGATGCCATCGCGGACGTCCTCCTCGTCTCCGAGCCGGCGGGTGCCGCCAATCTCGTGCGCGAGGGCCGGGACTCCGCGAGCATTTCGCTGGTGGGCAACATCATGATCGACAACCTCCGCCACGAGCTGCCGCACGCGGAGCAATCGGAGATCCTCGAAGAGCTGGGCCTCCAGGTCCGCTCGTACGCGTATGCGACGCTCCATCGACCAGCGAACGTCGACCACGAAGATGTGCTGCGCTCGCTCATGCGCCTGCTCGACGACCTCTCGCGGGAGCTCCCCATCGTGTTGAGTGCGCATCCTCGAACCCGCCACGCGCTGGAGCGGCTCGCGCTGCTGCCGGGTGAGGGAGGACGGCTGCGATTGATCCCGCCGCAGCCGTACGCGCACAACCTCCGTCTCCTCCGTGACGCGCAGCTCGTGCTCACGGATTCGGGCGGCATCCAGGAGGAGACCGCGGTGCTGGGAGTGCCCTGTCTCACGATCCGGCCCAACACGGAGCGCCCCATCACGGTGGAGCTGGGTACGAACGAGGTCGTCGGCACCGATCCCGCCGCCATCGCCGACGCCTGGCAGCGCGCACGCTACGGGAAATGGAAGCGTGGAAGCGAGATCCCCCTGTGGGACGGCGGCACCGCTCCGCGCATCGTGGGCGTGCTCCGGAAAGTCTGGCTCGATCGCGCATGAGCGCCCTCCGCAACCTCGCCGGTTCGGGACACCGCGTGTGAGCGACGCGCACGAGCTCGAGGTGACGCGCATCCGCTCCGAATACGAGCGGCGCGCGCGCGAGATTCCGGCCGACTTCTACGCGCTCACGCGGCCCGCGAACCTCTTCTTCCGCCAGAGCCAGGACCGAGCACTGCTGTGGGCGCTCCGCCGCGCCGGCGCGCTGCCGCTCTCGGGCAAGCGCGTCATCGACGTGGGTGCGGGCGGCGGCCAGTGGCTGGCCTCCTTCGAGGCCTTCGGCGCCGAGCGCGCCCGTCTCGCCGCCGTCGATCTCGACGCCTCCCGCGCCGAGGCCTGCCGCGCGCGCTTCGCGGGCGCCGACGTCCGGGTGGGCGACGCCGCCCATCTCGCCTGGCCTGATGGCCACTTCGACGTCGTCTTCCAGTCGACGCTCTTCACCAGCATCCTCGATGCCCAGGCCCGCGCCGCGGTGGCGAAGGAGATGCTTCGCGTGCTCCGGCCCCGCGGCGCCGTTGTCTGGTACGACTTCGCCTACGACAACCCGAGGAATCCGAACGTGCGCGGCGTCCCGCTGCGCGCGCTCCGCACTCTGTTTCCCGACTCCACCGTCGAGGCGCGCCGGGTGACCCTGGCGCCGCCCATCGCCCGCCGCCTGGCTCCCGCCTCCTGGGTGGCCGCGGCGGCGCTGGAGGGCCTTCGCCTGCTCAATACTCATCTCGTCGCCGTCGTGAAGCGACGCGGGCACACGGAAGAGGCGGGGCTCGGCCGGTGAGTGGGCGAACCTCGCTGACGTCCACGGCGCCACGGGTGCTGCTGGTCACGCACACGAGCCGTCATGCGTCCCCCTCCCAGGCCACGCTCATCAAGGCGTTGCTCGAGCGCGACGGCTGGCGCACGGCGCTCATCGGTCGCGGGGATAGTCGTCTTGCGCGCTTGTGGGATGTCGCCTGGCACGGGTTGTGGGCAGTGCCCGCCTGCGATGTCGTCGTCGTCGACGTCTTTGGCTGGGGCGCCTTCGTCTACGAGGCACTGGCGATCCTCTACGCGCGCCTCTTTCGCCGGCGCACGGTGGTCGTGTTCAGGGGCGGGTACATGCCGGACTTCGTGAGGGCGTGGTCCCGCGTGAGCCGGTGGATTCTGCGGCAGCCTGCGATCCGTCTCGCCCCGCATGAATTCCTCGTCCAGCAGCTCGGGGCACTCGGCATCGTCGTCGACGCCACCGTTCCCAACATCATCGAGCTCGAGGCCTACCGCTATATCGAGCGGGAAAAGCTGCGCCCGCGCTTTCTGTACCTTCGCGGCACGCATGCCATTTACGATCCGGAGACGTGCCTGCGTGCGTTCTCATTGATCCAGGCGCGTCACCCGCAGGCATCGCTCACGATGGCCGCCGTGGGCCCCCTCGACGCGTGCCGTGAGCTCGCGGGCCGGCTCGGGCTGCGTAACGTGGCGTTTCCCGGCAGCGTGCCCAAGGCTCAGGTGCCACAGCTCGCTGACGCGCACGACATCTACTTTCAAGCGAACCGGGTGGAAAACATGCCGGTGACCATCCTCGAGATGTGGGCGTCCGGGTTGCCGGTGGTGGCGACGACTGCGGGCGGCACGCCGTACCTGGTGCGAAACCGTGAGGACGGCCTCCTCGTCGCGCCCGGCGATCCGGAGTCACTGGCGGCGGCCTGCTGCCGGCTGCTCGACGATCCCGCGCTGACGCTGCGCCTGACGCGCGCCGGCCGCGCGAGGG
>JBKKCN010000292.1:0-8434 GCA_046712525.1 Candidatus Rokuibacteriota bacterium | reverse complement strand
AAAAAACCCCCGCCCCCGCCATGGGGTTCCCCCCCGGCCCGCGGCGGGGGGGTTGGGGGGCCCGGCCGGGCCCCCCCATCCAGCATGACGGCGCGTGAGTTGGCGGATCGGACGCGGGAGCGGTTGGCGGCGCGGGAGCGGCGTGTCGTGGTGGGGGGGCCGCTCGTGAAGGCGGCGGTGCTGGTACCGATCGTCGATCACGGTGAGCCCTTTCTCGTGTTCGCCAAGCGCACGGAGCACGTGGGCACGCACAAGGGGCAGATCTCGTTCCCCGGCGGACGCGTCGATCCCGGCGACGCGAGCTTCCTAGAGGCGGCGCTGCGGGAGTCGGAGGAAGAGATCGGGTTGCCGCGGGGGGCGGTGGAGCCGCTGGGCGCGCTCGACGATCAGGAGACGTTCGCCACGCAGTTCATCATCACGCCGTGGGTGGGGCTCGTGGCGCGACCCGTCGCCTGGCAGCCCGATGGACAGGAGATCGAGAAGGTGCTGGAGGTGCCGGTGGCCGCGCTGCTCGATCGTGGGAACTTTCGCGTGGAGCACTGGACGCGCGACGGGAGGACGCGGCCCGTGTATTTCTACGACTACGAAGGCGAGACGATCTGGGGCGCCACCGCGCGCATCCTGAAGGACTACCTGGCGCTCGTGGAAGACGCGTGATGGCCTACGAGACCCTGCTCACCTCGCTCGGCGACGGCGTGGCGCGTATCACGCTCAACCGTCCCGAGGTGCGCAACGCGCTGTCGCGCACGCTCATCGCGGAGCTGGCGGCGGCCCTCGCCGCCTACGAGGCGGATCCGACAGCCAGAGTGATCGTGCTCGCCGGCGCCGGTGACAAGGCGTTCTGCGCGGGGGCCGATCTCAAGGGCGTGGGCGATCGCGGCACCACGCTGCAGGCGCGGGAGTCGTTCAGCGGGCTGGCCGGGATCCTCGACGCCATCACCACCATGCGTACGCCCGTCATCGCCCAGGTGCACGGCTTCGCGCTTGCGGGCGGCTGCGGCCTCGCCGCCGGCTGCGACCTCGTCATCGCTTCCGACGACGCCGTGTTCGGTCTGCCCGAGATCAAGATCGGACTGCTGCCCCTCATCGTGATGGCGCCGATCTTGAGGGCGGTGGGACGCAAGCGCGGCCTGCTCATGATTCTCTCCGGCGAGCCCATCACGGCGCGCGACGCGCTCGAGATGGGGCTGGTGAGCCGGGTCGTCCCGCGTGCCGACCTGGAGCGCGAGACGAGCGCGCTGGCGGCGCGGCTGGCGAGATTCAGCCCCACCGCGATGGGCATCGCCAAGGAAGCGTCGTACACCATCCAGGACATGGAGTACGGCAAGGCGCTTCGTTACCTGCGCGAGCTGATCACGCTCGTGGGGTTGTCCGACGACGCGAAAGAAGGCATCGCTGCCTTCTTCGACAAGCGTGAGCCCGAGTGGAAGGGGCGCTGACGGGACTCTGCGCGCGCTGCGCCCACGCCCGGCGCATCACGTCCGCGAAGGGCTCCACGTTCGTGCTGTGCGGCCGCGCCGCCACCGACGCGCGCTTTCCGAAGTACCCGCCGCTGCCCGTCGTCCGCTGCGCCGGCTACGAGCCGGCGCCGCCCCCTGGATCTGGGGGCCCAGAGATAGATCTGGGGGCCCAGAGATAGCTCAGGGCGCCCAGAGATAGAGGAACCGGGGGCCCGCGCCCATGAGGGCGCCGAAGTGGTTGAGGCCCGCCTCGACCCCGCCCACGTGGCCCTCGGCGGTCGCGTAGTACGTGGCGCGGTACTGGCGCGGCCGCTTGTAGACGATCACCGAGGCCTCCTCGAGGCCCGCCGCCTTGCGTGCCACTTCCAGCGCGTCCGGGACGTAGCCGATGCGATCGATGAGCTTGTGGTCGAGCGCCTGCTGCGCGGTGTACACGCGGCCGTCGGCGAGCGTCCGCACCACGTCCGCGGGCAGGCGGCGGCGGTCCACCACCTTGGCGAGAAACTGGCGCTGGAAGTCGTCGATGACGGACTGGAAGATCGCGCGCTCCTCGGGCAGAAGGGCGCGGAAGGGGCTGCCCATGTCCTTGCGCTCGGCCGACTTGATGGCCGTCGCGCCCACGCCGATCTTCTGCAGCAACCCTTCCGCGTTGAGCGTGAGCATGATGACGCCGATGGAGCCTGTGATGGTGGTGGGGTGAGCCAGGATGGTGTCGGCGGCGAGCGCCAGGTAATAGCCGCCGGAGGCGGCCACGTCCATCATGAGCGCCACCACGGGCTTCTTGGTCGTCTGCCTGAAGCTCTCCACCTCGCGATACATGATGTCGGATGCCGTCACCGTGCCCCCGGGAGTGTTGATCTTGACCACGAGTGCCTTCACGTCGCGGTCGTCGGCGGCCTTCTTCAGCTCCTCGCGCAGGCGTACCAGCGGCGGCACCGTGGGCGGCGGCGTGCCGATGTTGATCAGCCCCGACGGCGCTTCGTCGCTGAGAAAGCCGGAGACGTCCATGAGGAGGATCTTGGCGGTGCCACGGCCTTCTACCGTCTGCTCCTCGAGCGGTCGGATGCGCGGCGAGAGGTCGACGGAGATCACGGAGCAGCCGCCGAGCGCGAGGGCTGCGACGAGGGCGACGAGGGTGATCAGGAAGTGCATGGGGGCAGTATACTCGCCTGAGAATGACCGATCGCGCCCTCAGCATTCACGACGTGCAGGCGGCCGCCCGTCGCCTGCTCAACCGCATTCACCGCACGCCCGTGATCTCGTCGCAGTCCTTCGACGACGCGAGCGGGCTCCAGGTGTTCTTCAAGTGCGAAAATCTACAGAGGGCGGGCGCCTTCAAGATCCGCGGCGCGCTCAACAAGCTGCTCACGCTCACCGATGCCGAGCGCGCCCGGGGCGTGGTCGCCTTCTCGTCCGGCAACCACGCGCAGGGAGTGGCGCTGGCGGCACGCATGGTGGGTACCACCGCCATCATCTGCATGCCCACGGATGCGCCCGCGCTCAAGGTGGAAGCCACGCGCAACTACGGCGCCGACATCGTCACCTATGACCGCCTGAAGGATGACCGCGAGGCGATCGCGCGCACGATCGCCGTCGAGACGGGGCGGGTGCTGGTGCCGCCCTACGACGATTACGCCATCATGGCGGGGCAGGGCACGACCGCCCTCGAATTGCTGGAGGATGTGCCGTCGCTCGACGTGCTGGTGACGCCGGTGGGTGGCGGCGGGCTCATGGCGGGCTGCTCGACGGTGGCGCGCGCGCTCTTCCCCGGCATGCAGGTGTTCGGCGTGGAGGCCGACACCGCCAACGACACGCTGCTGTCGCTGCGCAAGGGCGCGCGCGTGGCCATCGAGCCGCCCCCCACCATCGCCGACGGCATCCGCCTCACCATCCCGGGGGAGCTGACCTTTCCTATCCTGAAGCGGACGCTGACGGACATCGTGCTCGTCAGCGACGACGAGATCCGCGAGGCGGTGGGCTTCCTCGCCCTGCGCGCGCGCATCGTGGTGGAGCCCACGGGGGCGGTGGGCGCGGCGGCCGCGCTCATGGGCCGGCTGCCCGTGCCGAAGGGCGCCCGCGTGGGCGTCGTGCTGTCGGGCGGCAACATCGATCCGGATCTGCTGATCGCGATCCTCAGCGACGGTGGAAAGCGGGGATGACCTCCTCCGCCAGACGCTGAAGCTGCTCGAGCATCTGACCGGGAGGACACATCGGACGCACGATGAACTTGGAGCCTCCCCCCGCCACGTACTCTTCCAGTCGCTCACGCAGCAGCGCGGGTGGACCGAACGCCGTGCAGCGCTCCAGCGTGGCGTCGTCCACGCGGCCCCGGGGAAGAAACGGCGCCGCGGTGGCGCGCGCGGCGGCGGCATCGTCGTCGAGGTAGTAATAGATGAGACAGCCGAAGTGATCGGCGGGCACCGAACGCCCGGCCTCCGCGGCGAACTTGTGAGTGAGCTCGACGCCGGTGCGGAAGCGGTCGGGCGGGATGAAGGACGGGATCCAGCCGTCGCCGAGGCGGCCCGCGCGGCGCATCGCCGCCTCGCTGTTGCCACCGATCCACAGCGGCATCGGCTGCTGTACGGGCCGGGGCAGCACGGTGATGCGGTCGAGCTTCCAGAACTCGCCCGCGAACGTCACCTCGTCCTCCGCCCACAACCGGCGCATGATCGCGATGGCCTCGTCGGTGCGGCGGGCGCGCTCCTTGAAGGGCACGCCCGCCGCCTCGAACTCGCGCGGCTGGTCGACGCCGATGCCGAAGGCGGGCAGCATGCGCCCTCCCGACAGGTAGTCGATCATCGCGATCTCCCGCGCCAGCATGGCGGGAGAGCGAAAGGGCGTTATGAAGACGCTGGGGCCGAACTTGAGCCGGCGCGTGCGCGCGGCGACGGCGGCCATCGTGGTCATGGGCTCGGGCACGGGCAGCGGCGAGGAGAGGCGCTCGGAGAACCAGATGGAATCGATCTCCGTGCGCTCGCACACATCCACGATCTTCCACAGAAGATCGCGCCCCTCGACGCCCGCCGGCCACGCGCCCGGCATCACGCCCACGCGATACTTGATCTGCATGAGGCGGACTCTATCACGCGTTGACACGCTTTCCGGCTCGCCCGTAGAATGAACGGCGGTTCAGTGAATCGCGAGCGTGAGCGGAGCGGAAAAGCGATGCGAGATCCCGACAAGCACGAGCAGATCATCGACGCCGCCATCCGCGTCTTCGCGCGGGCGGGCTACTACAACTCGCGCGTGTCCGACATCGCGCGCGAGGCCGGCATCGCGAGCGGGACGATCTACCTCTATTTCAAGACGAAGGACGAGATCCTCGTCACCCTCTTCCGCGAGAAGATGACGGAGTGGGTCGCCCACGTGCGGCGCGAGATCGCGGGCGTGACGGATCCCGTGGCGAAGATCCGACGGCTGGTGGAACTGCATTTCACCGTGCTCGAGGCCAATCCCGCCCTCGCGGAGGTCGTACAGGTGGAATTGCGCCAGGGCCACAAGTTCTTCCGCGGAGCGTCGGCGCACGAGGTCTCGGCGTACTTCGATCTCATCGGCTCCGTCCTCGACGAGGGGGTGGCCGCGGGCCTGCTGCGTAAGGACCTGCCCATCAAGGTCGCCACCAAGGTGCTCTTCGGGGCCATGGACCAGGTGGCCACCTCGTGGGTCCTCGGCAAGCGTGCCTACCGGCTCGTCGACGCCTCGGAGGCGGTGGCCACCATTTTCATCAAGGGAGTCAGTCGCGATGACGTATGAGACGCTGCTCGTCACTCGTGAGGAGTCCTTCCTCGTCATCACGCTGAACCGGCCTCCCGCCAACGCCATCAGCGAGCCGCTCATGCACGAGCTGAACGCGGCGCTGACGTCGGTGGAAACCGACCCCGACGTGCGCTCGGTGATCATCACCGGCGCCGGCGACAAGATCTTTTGCGCGGGCGCCGACCTCGGCTCCGCTTTTGCGGGCGGCAGCGTGGAGACGTTCATCCGGTTCGGCACGGGCGTGATGCGGCGCATCGAGCGCTTTCCCAAGCCGGTCATTGCCGCCATCAACGGCCACGCGCTCGGCGGCGGCTGCGAGATCTCCATGGCCTGCCACTTCCGCCTTCTGAAGGAAGGCGCGCGCATGGGCCAGACGGAGACGAACCTCGGAATCATCCCCGGGTACGGCGGCACTCAGCGGCTGCCGCGCCTCATCGGCCGCACCAAGGCGCTCGAGTTCCTGATCCTCGGCACGCAGATCCCCGCCCAGGAGTGCCTGGCCCTCCGCCTCGTCAACCGGCTGTGCAAGGAGGGCGAGACGCTGAACGATGCCAAGGCGCTCGCGCGGCAGATTGCCAAGCGCCCGCCGCTGGCCACCGCGCTCACCATCGAGGCGGTGGAGGAGGGCCTGGAGGCGCCCATGGACAAGGCGATCGACATCGAGGTGCGCGCCTTCCTGAAATCGCTCAAGACGGAGGACGCCTCGGAAGGCATCCAGGCCTTCTTCGCCAAGCGCGAGCCGGACTTCAAGGGGAAATAGGGCATGGACCTCGGCATTCGCGGCAAGGTGGCGCTCGTGACGGGTGCGGCGCGCAGCCTCGGCAAGGCGGACGCGCTCACGCTGGCCGCGGAAGGCTGCAAGATCGCGATCCTCGATCTCAACGCCGAGGGGGCGCAGGAGACGGCCAGCGAGATCGTCGCCGCCGGCGGTGCCGCTCGTGGCTACGGCTGCGACATCCGCGACACCGCGCAGGTGACGGACGTGGTGACGCGCGTGGAGAAGGACCTCGGGCCCGTCGACATCTGCGTGAACAACGCGGGCATGATCTACACGGTGGGCCAGCTCAAGGACATGAAGGACGACGACTGGGAGTTCAACCTCGCCGTCAACCTCACGGGCACGATGAAGGTGACGCGTGCGGTGTTTCCGTCCATGCGCGAGCGGCGATGGGGGCGCATCGTGTGCATGGCCTCCATCGCGGGCCTGATGGGCGGCTTCGGCCAGACCGCATACTCGGCGACGAAGCTCGGGGTGATCGGCTTCGCGAAGTCCGTTGCGCTCGAGGGCGCCCGCTACAACGTCACCTGCAACGCGGTGGCGCCTGGCATCATCGCGCCCAATGCCAGCCTCAGCCCTCTCTACGAGCGTATGGTCAAGCGCGTGGCGATGCAGAAGGAGGGGGAGCCCGAGGACGTGGCCAACGCCATCGCCTTCCTCTGCTCCGAGCGCGCCCGCTACATCACCGGCGCCGTACTCACAGTGACCGGAGGAATGGACCTGTTCACGTTCTAGACACGTGGCGGAATGCAGGCGGGCGGGATTCACGTCGGGGGAGTTCACGCCGGGGGCATTCACGTCGGGGGGTCTGGGGGGCCCGTGCGAGGCCCCCCAGCTTCCAACAGGAAGCGCACGCACCAAACGAACAAGGAGAACCGACAATGGCGACAGTGAAAGAGACCTTCGACGCGATGGGCAGCCGCTTCCGCGCGGACAAGGCCGCCGGCACGAACGCGACCATCCAGTACGACGTGAGCGGCGACGGCGGCGGCACGTGGAACGCGGTCATCAAGGACGGCGCGTGTACGGTGACGCCGGGGCCGGCCACGAATCCCAATCTGACCCTCAACATCGCCTCGCAGGACTGGCTCGACATGCTGTCGGGCAAGCAGTCCGGCCAGATGTTGTTCATGTCGGGCAAGCTGAAGGTCAAGGGCGACATGGGGCTCGCCATGAAGCTCGGCTCCATGTTCCAGATGTGAGGACCGCTCGCGGCACCGCGCCCACGCCGTCGCGCACGGGGGCAGGGGGGTCCTCCCGGGGCCCCCATGTCATGCCGGCCAGCCTCCGCTATGACTGGCTCATGGTGGCGCTGTGCGCGTGGTTTCAGGCGGGCGCCTACCTGGACGCCTGGGCTCACGTGCACCTCACCGAGCTCGAGTCGTTCTTCACGCCATGGCACGGCGTGCTCTACTCCGGCTTCTTCGCAGTGGCGGCCCTCACGGCGGCGCCATTGCTGCGCCGCCGCGCGCCCGGCGGCGCGTGGAACGAGGCGCTGCCCGCCGGCTACGACCTCTCTCTGGTCGGTGTCCTCGCGTTCCTGCTGGGCGGAGTGCTGGACATGATCTGGCACATCGTGTTCGGGATCGAGGCGGACGTCGAAGCCCTGCTGAGTCCCAGTCACCTCGTGCTCGCCGTGGGCTCCACGCTCATCCTGACCGGTCCGCTGCGCTCCGCGTGGTACCGGCCGGAGGCGGGCTCATGGCGGGCGGCGATGCCCATGATGCTTTCGGCGTCGTTCCTGCTCTCGTCGATCTCGTTCTGGACGCTCTACATGCATCCGCTCTCTCGGCCATGGGCTGCGCTCGGCAACAAGCCGACGGTCCCGGGCCTCGCGGTGGTGGCGGCCGATCCCATGGGGACGAAGGACGGCCTGATCGGCGCTCTCTACATCGCGCACGGCATGGGGGTGGGCGCGATTCTGCTGCAGTCCGCCGTCCTGACCGGGCTCGTGCTGCTGGTGGTGCGCCGGTGGGGAAGCGTCCTGCCCGCGGGCGGCTTCACGATCGCGCTCACGCTGAACGCCCTCATGCTCGGGTTCGCGCGCGATCAGCTCGTGCTCGTACCGTTCATCGCGGTGGCGGGCATCGCCACCGACGCCCTCGTGTGGTGGCTGCGCGCGGACACGAGCGTGGGCCGATTGCGCGTGCTCGCGGTCCTCGTGCCCTGCGCCTATTACGCGTGCTTCTTCGCCGGCGTCGCCGTCACGAAGGGCGTGTGTGTGGTCCGTGCACCTCTGGACCGGCGCCATCGTCCTCGCCGGCCTCACCGGCTTTCTCACGAGCTACCTCGTAGCCCCGCCCGCGTCTCCGGTTCGGCGCTAGCAGAGCCCGGAGCCGGCTGGAATTTTCGAGTGGTAAATCGAGGAGGGGCGCCGGCGCGCCCCCGCCCCACCGCGCGGCGGGGGGGGTGGGGGGGGCCGGGGGGGCGCCCCACCGGA
>JBKKCN010000291.1:0-7273 GCA_046712525.1 Candidatus Rokuibacteriota bacterium | reverse complement strand
TACTACGTACTGTCGTTCTCCGCCTTCAACGACCCGCTCACCGGCACGAAGCTGAAGCTCGACGCGGCCACGAAGGCGCAGCTCAACGCACCGGACGAGGGCTCGTTCAGAAACCCGCGTCTGGCGCTCGACCCGACGGCTCCGCCCGCGCTTGCCGGCAAGCCCAAGGAGCTGGTCCGCTTCCACAAGGGAATGCTCGGCGAGGGGAGGTAGCCATGCGGGAGCTCCAGTACTTGATCCTCGGCCAGTTCATCGTGTCCACCCTGATGGGGCTGGGAGCGCTGTGCCTGTTCCTGTGGGCGGCGGCGTCAGGGCTCTTGCGCGACGTCGAGCCCGTGAAGTACCAGGTCCTCGACATCGAGGGCATCGATCATGGCCGATAAGGATGATCTCGACGACGTCACCCATCCTCAGTGGACCGAGGCGCCGCACGCCGACCCCGCGATCGAAGAGTTCGCGGGCGGCGAGATCCGAAGCTTCCACGGTCGCGTCAATGGTTGGTTGCTGGCCGTCTATACAATCCTCGCGGTCTGGGGCATCTACTACCTCGTCAGGAACTGGGGCGGCCTGGGGCCCGGGCTGGCGCGATGAGGGCGGTCAGGCTCCTGTGCGCGCTGGCGCTGGTGAATCTGCTCATCCTGCTCAGCGACGTGCTCTACAACGTCCTGGGCGGGTTGCTTCCGCTGGTGCGATGAGGGCGCCGCGATGATCGGGATCGAGAAGCTCGCGTTCGCCATCTTTCTCGTCGGGACCGTGCTCTTCTTTGCGTGGGTGGCCATCCTCACCTTCCGGAAGTAGCCGTGCAGGCCGCGTGGGCGCACACGCCAGGTTCCGCGTTGCCAGCCCCGGAGTCTCTCTCCTGGAACCTTCGGCCGGAAGTCGTGCTTCCGCTCCTGGTGGCGGCGGGGCTGTACGCGCTCGGCTGGTGGCGGCTCTCGCACCGCGCCTCGACCCCGATCGCGCGCACGCGGGTCGGCTTCGCGCTCGGCGGTCTGCTTGCCATCGCGCTTGCGCTCGTCTCGCCGCTCGATGCGCAGGCGGACAGTCTCTTCGTCGCTCACATGGTGCAGCACATGCTGCTGATCACGGTGGCGGCGCCGGCGCTGCTGCTTGCCGACCCCTTTCCGATCGTCGTGTGGGCCCTGCCACGCGTGATCCGTGTGCGTGCGGGGCGCTGGTGCACGCGGGCATCACCCTTCGGCCGCGTCTGGGCCAGCGTCACCGCCATGCGCGTGACGTGGATCGGATTCGCGCTCGTCCTCTGGGGCTGGCACGTCCCCGTCGCGTACGACGCAGCGCTCTCCGACCGCTTCGTGCACGACGTCGAGCACGTCACATTCTTCCTGGGCGCCGTGCTGTTCTGGTGGCCGGTGATCCATCCCGCGCCACGTTTTCGCCGACCCGTGCCTCATGCGCTCCGGATCGTCTACCTGGTGCTCGGCGCTTTCCAGACGGCGGCGCTCGGGCTCCTGCTGTCCCTCGCGCCGGTGGTCCTGTACCGGTCGTACGCGGTGGTCCATCCTGAGGCTCTCGGCGCCCTGGACGACCAGGTCTGGGGCGGGATCGTGATGTGGGGGCTCGGCGGACTGATCGACATGATCGCGGTCCTCCTGCTGCTCTACCGCAGCTTCGGCCGCGGCGCCGACCCATGTCGCACATCGTCTTCAGCGTCAAGACCGGCGCCGGGTTCAATGCCCACGGTGTCCTCGTCAGTCATCTCGGGACCGTGACCGATTCACGCGGGAAGTTGCTGCCGCGTCCGGCCGGCGCGTCATACAAGACTTCGATCATGCAGTCTCGCCGGTAGACTTGCGGACCCTCGGGGAGGATCCACTCGACCTCGCCGATCAGAGGGATATATTCCATCACGCTCGTCATAGGCGGAGAATCTTTTCTGCCACGGGGTGAGGACTCGGTCCCGGATCTGAACCAGCGTTTGTCACCGATATTGTCACCAAAGCGGCCGCACCAGAGTGCTCCATGATGCACCCGCCTGCACCGAGCCTTTGCTTCGTAATTGCCGCAAGCCATTGAAACGACACGAGAAGTGCGGCCGCGGCCGAAGAACTTCTAATCCGGGGGTCGAAGGTTCGATTCCTTCCAGGCGCACCATTAAGTCAGTCTTCACCGATTTCAGTTTGGATTGACGGCTTCCAGCGGCATCGATGAACAGATCGCCCGGCCCAATCGCCATCCAGTGTTTCCGCCGAGCCGTGCTGCAGCCTTCAGCTCATCGACGTTGCTCACCGGACGGCGGTTCACCTCCGTGATGACGTCTCCCGGCTTCACACCCGCTGCGTCAGCAGGGCTGCCCGGCTGAAGCGCGCCGTGGACTCGCACGCCAACGGCGCGCCCATGATCCTCATGATCCAGCGCGACGGGACTGGACTCTACATCGCCGTCAACGTCTCGCTGAGTAACGCGCGCAAGGGGCGTGAAGTAGCCGTCCCTTGCGCGCGCGCAGGTAGGCGAGTCAGCGTGGCACGTAGGCGGCCAGTTCCTGCGCAGATGCGCGCTGTCCTCCCAACGAGTTAGCTCGCAAGTCGGTGTAATCGCGTGTCGCCAGACGGGGCACCGTCCTTGCTCAGCAGGTCGCTGGGGTCATTGCATGCGACTCGTTCCGAGCCAGAAGGTTGTCGTCTCCACGCTGGACTACATCTGGTCGCTCGTGCCTTCGGGCGGCTCACTACCGGAGAAGGTGTGGCGTGGCCGGCGCCGCTTCCTCGTCGGGCTCGTCTGGTTCCACGCCGCCGCCATCGTGGTGGCGGGGCCTCTCCTCGGGCATGGGTGGGAGCTCAGCCTCGCAGCACTCCTTCACCACGGGACGGTCCTGCACACCGCGGTGGAAGGGCTCGCGGTGGCCTTCTTCGCCGCCCTCGCATCCTGGCCGCGGGCAAGTCGGACCTTTCAGGCGACCGCCGTAGGCTTCGGCCTCATGAGCGCGTCGGGAGTCCTCGTGCACCTGTCCGGTGGGTACATCGAGGCGCATTTCCATTTCTTCGTCATGCTCGCCTTCCTCGCGCTCTTTCAGGACTGGATCCCTTATCTGCTCGCGGTCGCGTTCGTCGCCGTCCATCACGGGGTCGTCGGCGTCATCTGGCCGACGGAGGTCTACAACCACGCCGCTGCCTACAGCTCGCCGTGGACGTGGGCTGCCATTCATGCCGGCTTCGTGCTGGCCTCCTGCGTGGGCAGTGTCATCGCGTGGCGGTTCAACGAGCGCGCCTTTGCGCAAACGGCACTCATCCTGGAAGCGGCGGGCGAAGGCATCTTTGGTCTCGACATGGACGGGCGCATCGTCTTCATCAATCCCGCCGCCGCCACGATGCTCGACGTCGACGCGTCGAAGGTCATCGGCACGCCCGTGGAGGCGGTAGTGCGACAACTCGAGGCCGAGGGCGCGCCCATCCCGCTGGAGGAGTGGCCGATCTTCGCCCCGCTCACCGACGGTCGAGCGCGCAGCGCGACGGACGAGATCTTCGCGCGGCGGAACGGCAGCTACTTCTCCGTCGATTACGTGACCACGCCCATGATCGAGCGCTCCCGGCTCACGGGCCTCGTCGTCAGCTTCAACGACGTCACCGAGCGCCACCGGTCGGCGGCGGCGCTGCAGCGCAGCCACCGCCAGCTCGAGGAGGCGATCGCCGAGCTGAAGGCGACCCAGCGGCAGATGCTCCAGCAGGAGCGCCTGCGGGCGGTGGGGCAGATGGCCAGCGGCATCGCGCACGACTTCAACAACACGCTGTCGCCGATCGTCGGCTTCAGCGAATTGTTGCTGCGCGGCCCCGACACCGCCGTCGACCAGCGCGACCGGTACCTGCAGCTCATCAACACCGCCGCTCAGGATGCCGCCGCGGTGGTCCGTCGCCTGGGCGACCTCTATCGCGATCGTCCGGAGAGCGACACGCCCGCGGCCGCGAACATCGCGCGGTGCATCGAGCAGGCCGTCGCCCTCACCCAGCCGCGCTGGCGGACGCAGGCACAGGCCAAGGGCGTCATGATCGACGTCACCGCCGAGGTGGCCGAGGGACTGCCGCTCGTCGCCGCGGAAGGCTCGCAGATGCGCGAGATGCTGACGAACCTCATCTTCAACGCCGTGGACGCCATGCCTGAAGGCGGCACCATCACGCTGCGCGCACGCCAGGAGGGCGACCAGGTCGTCCTCGAAGTGTCCGATACGGGCACCGGCATGACCGACGAGGTGCGCCGGCGTTGCCTGGAGCCCTTCTTCTCCACGAAGGGCAAGCAGGGAACCGGGCTGGGCCTGGCGCTCGTGAGCACCATCATCGAGCGTCACGGGGGGACGATGGCGCTCGAGAGTGGCGTCGGCCACGGCACCACGATCATCGCCCGCTTGCCCCGGCACGCGAGCCAGCCGCCGTCGACCTCGCTGCCGCGACCGCAGGAGCGCCCGCGCCGGCTGCGTATCCTCCTCGTCGAGGACGAGGCCAACGTGCGCACCGTGGTCACGCACCAGCTGAGCAGCGACGGCCACACGGTGGACAGCGCGAGCAACGGCCGCGAGGGCATGGACAAGTTCATGTCGGGGTGGTTCGATCTCGTGATCACCGACCGCGCCATGCCGGAGATGGGCGGCGATCAGCTGGCCGCGGCCGTTATCGGCATCGCGCCGGAGAAGCCGATCATCATGCTCACCGGCTTCGGCGACCTCATGGCCGCGAAAGGTGAGAAGCCCGTCGGCGTCAAAGCCGTGGTGAGCAAGCCCGTCACCCTGGATGCGCTGCGCCGGGCGATCCTCCAGGCCACCGAGCAAACTCCGCAGAGGATCTGAGGCGCCGGCCGCCCAAGACCGATAGGGTGCTGCCCACCTGTCGGTAATCCGCTGCGCATATCGCGCCCGATCCGTCGGAAAATGCGCGTGAAATCGACGGTCACGGAGTCGGCACGATGCTTGCCCTACAAGTGACCGTGAATACGTGGCGTCGGGCGCGTACGTGGCTGCGAGTCTCGACGGTCATCGTGCTCGGCACCGCCTTGATGGGCGCCACCGCCCTGTTCCCTCAGTATCTTACCGCTCGGAACGCAGACGGTACGGCGGGCACGCTCCTCACGGGGGCCCCGGTCCGCGTCGATCACCCGTTCTTCCGCTCCCTGGGCACCAACGGCCGCGCTTGCGTGACGTGCCACGTACCCACGGAGGGCTGGTCCATCAAGCCGGCACGCGTGCGCGCGCGCTTCAATCTCACGCAGGGCCAGGATCCGATCTTCCGCACGAACGACGGCGCCACGTCTCCGCTCGCTGATGTGGCTACCGAGCGGGCACGCCGCGCCGCGTACCGCCTCCTGCTTTCAAAGGGCCTCTTCCGGGTGGGACTGCCCGTGCCGGCGGGCGCCGAGTTCACACTGGAGAGCGCCGACGATCCATACGGCTACGCGAGCGCGACGGAGCTGTCGCTGTTCCGCCGTCCACTGCCGTCGACGAACCTCGCATTCCTCAGCACCGTGATGTGGGACGGCCGGGAAACGTTCCCCGGCCGGACCATGCGCTTTAATCTCATGGACCAGGCCAACGCCGCCACGGTGGGCCACGCGCAGGGCGCGCCTCTCGACGCCATCGTCCGAAGGTCCATCGCCAACTTCGAGCTGCGACTGTTCACCGCGCAGGTGACGGACGACGCGGCGCGGGGCCTGTCGAGGGCTGGCGCAGAGGGTGGGCCGCAGTTGCTGGCCACCCAGCCCTTCTGGCCGGGCATCAACAGCAGTCAGGATCCGACGGGGACGCCGCCGACGGCGAGGGCATTCACGCTGTTTGATGCGTGGACCACGGCGGTGGGGCCCTATGGCGCTGCCCGCCAGGCCATTGCGCGCGGGCAGGAGATCTTCAACAGCAGGACCTTCACCGCGCGCGCATCGACCTGCTCCTCCTGCCACAATGCGCCCAACGCCGGCAGCAGCTCGACGGCGCTTCTCTTCGACATCGGCGTGAGCGCAGCGGAGCGGCGGACGCCCGACCTGCCCCTCTATACCTTTCGGTGCGTGTCGGGTTCGCTCGCGGGCCAGACGCGCGTGACGACCGACCCCGGCCTCGCTCTGATAACGGGCCGGTGCCAGGACATCGGGAAATTCAAGGTGCCGACCCTCCGGGGCCTCGCGCCCCGCCCGCCATACTTCCACAACGGCGCCGCTGCCACGCTCGACGACGTCGTCGTCCACTACGATCAGCAGTTCGGCATCGGGCTCACGCCGGCCGAGCAGTCGGATCTCGTCGCCTTCCTGCGCGCGCTGTGAATCGGTATCAAGGCGGTGAACGCCGCGTCGTCGGGTCGGCGCGAAGCGTGTCCTATGAAGAGAGCATGAACACTTCACGTCCGGCGCGTACGTGGCTGCGAGTGGCGGCGGTCCTCGTCCTCGGCATCGGTCTGATGGGCGCCACCGCCCTGTTCCCGCAGTATCTTACCGCTCGCAATGCCGAGGGGACGGCGGCCACGCTTCTCACCGGGGACGGGGTCAGCGTCAATCACCCGTTCTTCCGCTCCCTCGGCACCAACGGCCGCGCTTGCGTGACGTGCCATGTACCGGCCGAGGGCTGGTCCGTCACGCCGGCCGGCGTGCGCGCGCGGTTCAATCAGACGCAGGGCAGGGACCCGCTCTTCCGGACGAATGACGGCGCCACGTCTCCGCTCGCCGATGTGTCCACTGTGCGGGCCCGCCGCTCGGCGTACGGCCTCTTGCTTTCCAAGGGCCTCATCCGCGTGGGCCTGCCCGTGCCGGCGGGCGCCGACTTCACACTGGAGAGCGCCGACGATCCGTACGGCTACGCGAGCGCGACGGAGCTGTCGCTGTTCCGCCGTCCACTTCCGTCCACGAACCTCGCATTCCTCAGCACCGTGATGTGGGACGGCCGGGAAACGTTTCCCGGTCAGACCATGCATCTCAATCTCATGAATCAGGCCAACGCCGCCACGGTGGGCCACGCACAGGGCACATCTCTGGACGCCGGCGTCCGAGCGGACATCGCCGATTTCGAGTTACGACTGTTCACCGCGCAGGTGACGGACGAGGCGGCGCGGAGTCTGTCGGCGGCGGAAGCCAAGGGCGGGCCGCATGTCCTGGCCACCCAGCCCTTCTGGCCGGGCATCAACAGCAGCCAGGATCCGACGGGCACACCGCCGACGGCGAGGGCGTTCACGCTGTTTGATGCGTGGACCACGGCGGTGGGGCCCCACGGCGCCGCCCGCCAGGCGATTGCTCGCGGGCAGGAGATCTTCAACGGCAAGACCTTCACCACGCGCGCATCCACCTGCTCCTCCTG
>JBKKCN010000290.1:0-2705 GCA_046712525.1 Candidatus Rokuibacteriota bacterium | reverse complement strand
CTTGGAGGCCCCCCATCTGAACAGGTGATCGGCCGAAGGCTTCCCCCACGCGATGAGCACGCCGCTGGCGACGATGAGCGCGGCGCCCGCCCACGTCCATGCGCTCGGCACGTCACCGAAGAGCACGTAGCCCAGGACGGCGGCGCTGATGAGCTGAACGTAGTACAGGGGCGCGAGCATCGATGCAGGACTGGAGACGAGCGCACGGGCGCCGCAGTAATGGCCGAGGCCGCCAAGGAGGCCGATCACACCGAGCAGCACCCAGTGCGAGCTCTCTCGCGGTGTCTGCCAGAGGAACGGTACGACGGCCGACAGCAGCACCGTGCCGATGAGGGCATCATAGGACACGCTCGTCTCCGGGCGATGGTACGCGGCCACGCGCCGCGTGAGTACCTGGTAGCCCGCGTAACACGCGGCGTTGCCCACGACCAGGAACAGGTACGGGTCGATGGCCCCCGTCCCGGGCCGGATCACCATGAGCGCGCCCATGAAGCCGAGGGCGATGGCCAGCCAGTGTACGTGTCCCACACGCTCGCCGAGCACCCAGCCCGCGAGCACGGCGACCATGAAGGGCGAGGTGAAGGAAACGGCGGTCGCCTCCGCGAGCGGCACGTGCTTGAGCGCGGTGAAGAAGAGCGATGTAGAGACGAGGAGCAGCAGCGAGCGGCCGAGCTGCAGGCCCGGCCGCCGCGTCACGAACAGGCGCCAGCCGCCGGGGGTGGGGGCGAACACGGCCACCATGAAGATGAGATGCGCCAGCGTGCGCGCCCAGATGAGCTCCCACCGTGGGCAGGTACGCGCCGAGGTACTTCACGGCGCCGTTCATGGTCACGAAGAGCGCGGTGGCGAGGACGACGAGGAAGACGTCGCGCAGTGTGGAGCGCATCGGTTGAGCGTACGATGATAGTCTCGCTGAAACGATCATCGATACCGAGGAGGAGTGGGTTTATGGGTCAGGAGCGCTTCGCGGATGTGGTGGAACGGTTCACGCACGGGTACGGCGGCGGGCCCGCCCCCTCGCCCGAGGTCATCAAGCAGTGGCAGCAGGAGATCGACCGCCAGCAGAAGCGGATGACGAACCTGCACCAGATGATGACGAACCCCGTGGAACCGCGCACGGGCCAGACGCCGCGGCAGGAGGTCTACAAGAAGAACAAGTCGCGACTCTACCGGTATGCGTCCAAGCGGACCCATCGCACACCGCTGCTCTTCGTGCCCAACCTCGGCATCAGCCGCCCGTACATCTTCGATCTGCTCCCCAACGGGAGCTTCGTCGAACACATGACGCGGGAGGGCTTCGACTTCTACATGCTCGACTGGGGCGTCTTCGGGCCCGAGGACAACGACCTGTCCTTCGAGGACTGCGTGGTGAAGATCCTGCCCCGCATGGCCCAGAAAGTCCTGGAGTCCTCCGGAGCCAGCGAGCTCTCCGTGCTCGGCTACTGCATGGGCGCGCCACTGTCGGCGTCCTTCCTGGGCGCCTATCCGGAAGTCCCCGTGAAGAACTTCATCAACATGGCTGGGCCCATCGACTTCTCGAAGATCGGCCTCTTCGGGCTCTGGCTGGACCCCCGCTACTTCAACGTGCACCGGTTCGTGGACACGCTCGGCGCCGTTCCCGCCGACCTCGTCAAGGCCGGTTTCAAGCTCCTCAAGCCCACCATGGAGATGTCCACCAACCTGAACCTCTGGTGGAACCTGTGGAACGACAAATACGTGGAAGGCTTTTCCGCGCTCAACCGCTGGGCCAACGAGTACGTTGCCTTCCCCGGCGAGTTCTTCCGGCAGTGGGTGGGCGACTTCTACCAGCAGAACAAGCTCTACAAGGGCGAGCTCGTGTTCGGCGGACGGCCCGTCAAGCTGTCGAACATCCGGGCCCCGCTCTTCGTGGTGGGGGCCAAGGAAGACTACATCGCGCCGCCGGACTGCGTGCGGGCGCTCATGGACGCCGTGTCGAGCCAGGACAAGCAGTACATCGAGTTGCCCGGTGGCCACATCTCGCTCATCGCGGGGAGGGGGGCGTCGCTCCACTGCTGGCCCAAGGTCTCGGAATGGCTGGCCACCCGGTCCTAGGCGCCCGCCCGGATGCCATGCTGACGCGACGCGAGAATGCTTAGCGCGAAGCGTCAATCCACGTTACAGTTTAGTTAAGGACGGGTGAGTGATGGCCGACAATCCGACGCCGAATCAGCTGTTTGACGTGTGGCGCAAGCAGTTCGAGGAGGGTGCCGCCGCCTGGACGCGTATGACCTCGCCGGCGCCGCCGACGGCGTCTGATCCCACTGCCTTCTGGCGGCCTGTGCTCAACCAGGGGCTCGAGCAGTGGGCGCGTCTCTTCGCGCAGACGCCCGTGACCCCCGATCTGGCCTCCCAGTGGAAGCAGTTCCTCGACCAGTGGATCGACGCGTGGTCACGCGCCCTCGGGCAGGCCATGAACACCGACGCGTACGCCAAGATGATGGGCGAGCACCTGAACCAGTGGCTTGTCGCCAACGCGCCCGTGAAGAAGGCCGTCGATCAGCAGATCGACTCGACGCTGCAGTCCCTCAACATGGCCTCACGCACGCAGCTCATTTCAGTCGCCAAGCAGATCGTCGAGCTGGAAGAGCGTCTGGAACGCATGGAAGACGGCATCAACGCCATCCTGAAGCGACTCGATACGAAGGAGCCGACATGATTGGCAAGACGATCGCGGATCTCGCTCC
>JBKKCN010000289.1:0-6007 GCA_046712525.1 Candidatus Rokuibacteriota bacterium | reverse complement strand
CCGAGCAGAAGCTTCTTCAGAAGGTCGAGATCGCGCGGGAGGCGTGGGACTCGATCCCCGCCGCCATCGGCAAGCCCAAGCCGATTCCCCTCAAGGACAAGGACGGCTTCTGGGTGGGCACCGCGCTCGAGCCGTACGGGCTCGTCTACCATCCCAAGCGCCTCCAGCGCCTCGGGGTGCCCGACCTCAAGGAGTGGGACGACCTCCTGAACCCGAAGCTCAAGGGCGAGGTGGCCCAGTGCGCGCCCACGCGCTCGTCCTCGTCGAACGCCACCTACGAGGTGATGCTGTCCCTTCACGGCGAGGACAAGGGGTGGGAGTGGCTGAGGAGGCTCGCCGCCAACACCGGCCACTTCACCGCGCGAAGCCGCGACGTGCCCACGGTGATCGCCAAGGGCGAGTTCGCCGCCGGCTTCGCGGTGCCCTCCTACATGGCGTTCGAGGAGAAGCTCGCCGGCTTCGACATCAAGTTCGTGGCGCCGAAGAACGCCTTCGTGACCCCCGAGCCCATGGCCATCCTGGCGGGCGCCCGCAACCCCAAGGCGGCGCGCGCCTTCATCGAGTTCCTCCTCACCGAACGCGGCCAGCGGGTGTTCATGGAGCGCGGCCTCTTCCCCATCACGCCGAAGTACAAGGTGCAGGGAGCGCCGGGCTCCACCGCGGAGCTGGCGGTGGAGTTCACGGGCGGCGTACGCTCGTACTTCGAGAAAGAGGTCTCCAACGTCTACGACGAGGCGGTGGCCGCCAAGCGCTCGGACGTGCTGAAGACGAAGTTCCGGTCCGACATCGAGGCGACCTGGAAGAAGCCGTGATCCCGCGCCCAGGGGCGGGAGCAGGAGCGCGCGCGTGAACATCCGGCTCCACGACGTCGTCAAGCGCTTCGGCGCGGTGACGGCGGTGGACCGGGCCACGCTCGACATCCGCGACGGCGAGCTCTTCACCCTGCTCGGGCCTTCCGGCTGCGGCAAGACCACGCTGCTGCGCATGCTTGCCGGCTTCTCCACGCCGGATGCGGGCGAGATTCGCTTCGGCGACCGCCGCGTGGACCACCTGCGCCCGTACGAGCGCAACATCGGCATGGTCTTTCAGAACTACGCGCTGTGGCCGCACATGACCGTGCGCGGCAATATCACCTACGGCCTCAAGCTCCGCCGCCTCGGCGCCGCCGAGACGGCGCGCCGGCTGCAGGAGGGGCTGCGCAAGGTCAACCTCACCGGCCTCGAGGAGCGGTATCCGGGCCAGCTCTCCGGCGGCCAGCAGCAGCGCGTTGCGCTCGCCCGCGCCCTCGTGCTCAACCCGGACATCCTCCTCCTCGACGAGCCCCTGTCCAACCTCGACGCCAAGATCCGCATCTCCGTACGCGCGGAGATCCGCACGCTGCAGCGCGAGCTCGGCATCACCACCGTGTACGTCACCCACGATCAGGAGGAGGCGCTCTCGCTCTCCGACCGCATCGCCGTCATGCGCGACGGGCGCGTGCTGCAGGTGGCCACGCCCAAGGAGATGTACGAGCGCCCCCTCAATCGCTTCGTGGCTGATTTCGTGGGCGTGAACAACTTCCTGCCCGGCCTCTGCCGTGACGCCACCGCCACCTACGTGGTGGCGGAGACGGCGCTCGGCCTCGTGCGCGGCCGGCCCGTCGAGAGCGCTGACGTGAAGGCGGGCGACCGCTGCGTGCTCGTGGTGCGGCCGGAGAACGTGCTGCTCGGCGGCGCCGGCGAGAACCGCTTCGACGCCCGCGTCGTGCTCGCCTCGTATCTCGGCAACACGCTGCGCTACGACGTGGAGGCGGAGGCAGGGGTGCGGCTGAAAGTCGACGTACGCGACCCGTGGCATCACGAGCCGCTCGCGGTGGGCACCGCGGTCACCATCGCCTTCGCGGCCTCCGCCGCTCTCGCCCTTGGCGACGACTGAGCGGATGCTCGCGCCCCCGCGCCGGGGGGTGGCGGCCGGACTATTCCCGGCCCTGGGCGTGGCCGGGATCTGGATCTTTCTCGGAGTGTTCCTCGTCTACCCGCTCCTGCGCATCTTCTACGACGCCTTCACCGACGAGGCGGGCCTCTTCACCGTCATGCACTTCGTCGAGTTTGCACGTGACGCGTATTACCGCCGCTCCCTGTGGAACTCGCTGCTGCTCGGCACGGGCACGGTGGCCTGCACCTCGGTGCTCGGCTTCGCCATCGCGTTCCTCCTCGTGCGCTATGACTTCCGCGGGCGGAGCCTCTTCAGCTACCTGACGCTCATCCCCATGATCTCGCCGCCCCTGGTGGGCGTCCTCGGCTTCACCTTCATCCTGGGCCGCGCGGGCACCGTGAACATCCTGCTCGAGGACTACTTCGGCCTTCTCAAGCCCATCAACTTCGTGTACGGCGTGCACGGCGTGCTCCTCGTGGAGACGCTCCACCTCTTTCCGTTGATCGCCCTCAACGTGGTGGACGCCCTCGGCAAGATCGATCCCGCGCTGGAGGAGGCGGCGGAGAGCGTGGGCGCGCGCGGCTGGCGCAAGCTGCGCACGATCACGCTGCCCCTCACCACCCCCGGCTACCTGGCGGGCGCGCTCCTCGTGTTCATCTGGACCTTCTCGGATTTCGCCACGCCCCTCGTGCTCGGCGTGCAGGACCTGCTCGCCTCCCAGGCGTACCTCAACATCGTGCAGTTCGTCGATCGCCGGCTCTTCCGCATGGGCATCGTCATCTCCGCCCTCATGGTGGGCCTCGCCGTCCTCTTCTTAGTATTGGCGCGCCGGTACGTCGCCATCAAGGACTACTCTTCGCTCTCCTACTCGCGCATCCCGCGCCGACGCCTGTCGCCGCTCGCGGAGGCGGGGGCGGTGGCCTTCCTGTCCACGGTGATGCTGCTGTCGTTCATCCCGTACCTCGGCGTGCTCCTCGCCTCCGTGGGCAAGGGATGGTCGATGACGCCCTTTCCCGTGCGCTACACCGGGATGTACTTCGAGCGCGTGATCGTGGAGACGCCGAAGTACATCGTGAACAGCTTCCTCTACTCGGGCCTCGCCGTGCTCCTCTGCATCGCGATCGGCGTGCCCATCGCGTGGATCCTCGCGCGCACGCGCCTGCCCGGCCGCGACGCCCTCGACGGGCTCAACACGCTCATCCTCGCCATCCCGGGCACCGCCATCGGCATCGCATACATCCGCGCCTTTCACTGGGCACCGCCCGGGTTCGAGCGGGGGTTGACCAGCCTCTGGATCATCATGCCGATCGTGCTCGCCATTCGCCGGCTGCCGTACACCGTGCGGGGCTCCTACGCCTCGTTGCTGCTGCTTCCGCGCTCACTCGAGGAAGCGGCCGCGAGCGTGGGGGCGTCGGGCCCGCGCTCGTTCCGCGACGTCACGCTGCCGCTCATCTGGCGCGGCGTGCTCGTGGGCTCGCTCTTCTCGTTCGTCACCTCGCTGCAGGAGGCGTCCGCCGTGCTCTTCCTGTCGCTGGGCGGGTGGGAGACGATCCCCGTCGGGATCTTCGTCTTCTACATCGCGGGCAGCGCCAACGAGGCGGCCGCGCTCGGCGTGATCCTGATCGCGGTGGCCGCGCTGAGCGTGCTCGGCATCAATCGCCTCGCAGGGGCGCGGATGGGTGGCATGTTCGGCTGAGGCTGTGGGTAAAAGGGTTACGAGATCAGTGACTTGACTGAAGTCGCGCCTGTGCTAGTGTTCTTCTTCACATGGCGTCTCCCAGGGAGCCGGGAGCCTGGACAGCGCTCGCGGAGCTCTCCGCCGTCGGGATGACGCTGGTGATGTCCACGATCGTCGGCCTTGCGGGCGGGTACTTCGCGGATGGATGGCTCGGCACGAAACCCTGGCTGACGCTGATCGGCCTCGTCCTCGGGATCGTCGCCGGATTCGTGAACCTCTTTCGATCGGTCAAGAAGGCGGAGCGGGAGCTCGATGACCCCAGGTGAGCTGAAAGCGCGCGTGACGGTGGCGACCTGCGCGGGCGCCGTGGTAATGGCGCTGACGCTCGCGTGGCTCGCGGGACCGGCGGCGGCGCTCGGGATTCTCGCCGGAGGCGCTCTCGCCGTCGTGAACTTCCGCTGGCTCGCCGCGCGCGCCGACGTGGCGGCGGCCGCACCCGGCCTCGCGGGTGCGGTGTGGTACGTGGGGGCCGCCCTCCGCTTTGCGCTGGTGGCGGCGGTGGCGGGCGTCCTCTTCGTGTCCGGCTGGGCTCATCCGGTGGCGCTGCTCGCCGGCTTCACCGTGCTGCCGTGCGCGCTCGTCGCCCTCGGGCTGCACGCGGCGCGGCAGGAGGCGTAAGTGGACGTCATCGAGCATCCGCCCATCTTCAGCCTGCCCGGCATTCCCGATCACGTCACCTACACGTGGCTGGTGATGATCGTGCTCGCCACCGTGGCCTTCATCGCCTCCCGCAACGTGCAGCTGGTGCCGCGCGGGCTGCAGAACGTGATCGAGGTCGTCCTCGAGCAGTTCATCAGCATGATCGACGACGTCATGGGGCACGAGGGGCGCAAGTACCTGCCCCTCATCGCCACCCTGGGCCTGTTCATCCTGGGCGCAAACTTGTTGTCCCTCGTGCCGGGGATGGCGGGGCCGACGGCGAACCTGAACACGACGGCGGCGTGCGCCCTCGTCGTCTTCTTCGCCTACCACTGGATCGGGGTGCGCAAGCAGGGCGCGATCACCTACCTCAAGCACTTCATGGGCCCGGTGCCGCTCGCCCTCAAGCCGCTCATGTTCGTGATCGAGATCATCAGCCACCTCGCGCGCCCGCTCTCGCTCACCCTCCGCCTCTTCGGCAACATGGTGGGCGGCCACATCCTGCTCGCCATCATCTTCTTCCTGATGGGGCTGCAGGGCCTCATCGGGTGGGCGCTGTCGGGCAGCGCGATGGGCGCTGTGGTGGGCGGCATCGGCGGTGCGGTGATGATCGTGTTCACCGTCGGGTTTCTGTATCCGCTCAAGATTCTCGTTTCATTCCTTCAGGCGTTCATCTTCGTGATGCTGACGATGCTGTACATCTCAGGGGCGATCGAAGAGGCCGAGCACCATTCGGGGGAGCGGCATCCAGAGGCGCACCCCTGAAGCGGCCGCACAGCAACAGCACACCACACGCACAGAGGAGGACGGTCGTGCGACGTTCACTGATCCTGGCAGTTCTAGCAGTTCTGGCAGTTCCCGCGGGCGCCCTTGCGCAGGCGACGACGGCCGCCACCACTGCCGCTCCGGGCGGTTGGGTGGGTCCGTACTCGGTGCTGGTGGCCGGCTTCGCGATGGCGTTTGCGGCGGGGCTGTGCGCGCTCGGGCAGGGGCGGGCAGTGGCCTCCGCTGTCGACGCGATGGCCCGGCAGCCGGGCGCCGCCGCGCGCATCCAGACCGCGATGATCATCGGCCTCGCGCTCATCGAGTCCCTGGCCATTTACGTCCTTGTCGTCGCGATGATCCTGCTCTTCGTGCAGCCGATCAAGTAGCGCCGGATGATGCACCGCCGGCCCGGTGCGCCGAGCGCCGGGCCGGCCCCGTTACACATGCCGCGCTCGACTTCCAGGCTTCCGAAGATCCCGGAGATGACCATCCGCCGGCTCTCCGTCTACACGCGCTGTCTGTCACAGCTCGAGGAGGACGGCGTGAAGACGATCTCCTCGCAGGAGCTCGCGGAGCGCTTCAGCCTGAACTCCGCCCAGGTGCGCAAGGACCTCGCCTACTTCGGCGAGTTCGGCGTGCGCGGTATCGGCTATTACGTCTCCGGCCTCAAGGCGGAGCTGCAGAAGATCCTCGGCCTTGACCGTGAATGGCCGGTGGCGCTCGTCGGCTTCGGCAATCTGGGATCCGCCCTCTTCCACTACAAGGGCTTCAGCCGCCAGGGCTTTCGCATCGCGGCCATCATCGACGATGATCCCGCCAAGGCCGGCCGCGAGATCGAGGGCGTGCCCGTCATCGCCAGCCGCGACATGGCGCGCGAGATCAAGGCGCGCGGTATCCAGATCGCCATCATCGCGGTGCCCTCGGAGTCGGGGCAGCCCGTCACCGATCAGC
>JBKKCN010000288.1:0-10029 GCA_046712525.1 Candidatus Rokuibacteriota bacterium | reverse complement strand
GAGCCGACGGGCTGCGCGGGCGCCGCCTGCGCGGGCGCGGTCGGCACAGCGGCCATTGGCGCGGGCGATGCCGATTGTGCCGGCGCGGGCGCGACCGGCTTTGCCATCACGGGCGCGGCCGGGGCTGGCGCGGGAGCCGGTGTGCCGGGCGCGACTGTCGTGGGCGTGGGCACCGACGCCGCCGGCGCCGATGCTACGGGCGTGGACACCACGGGCGCCGCCGGAAGGGCGGCCGAGGGCTTCGGAGGCGTGGGCGTCGGCGACGGCGCCGGTGAGCCGCTGCACGCCGCGAGCGTCGCGCACAAGCCCGTGATGCCGACGAGGGTCGTCCGGCGGCTCATGACCGGCCCTCCGACGACGATAGTGCAGCCGCAGGCTTCGGCGCGACAGGTACCGGCGCGCCGGGCTTGGCCGCAGGGGCGGCGGGCACGGCGGCCCGGTACGTGTACGTGGCGAGCGTGATGTCCGCGCGGAGCGAATTGCTGGCTTTCGTCAACCCTGTCACCTTCAACGCATCGACCTTGACCACGCGGGGCAGGCGCGCCACCTTCTCGAAGAACTCTCCGAGCTGGTGATAGCCGCCTTCGGCGGTCACGGTGATCGGAATCTCACTGACGTAATCTTTCGCCACCGCCGGGCGAGGCTGGAAGAGCGACACGCCGAGTCCCGACTGCTGTGCGGCATCCGACAGCGTGCGGTACAGGGCGGGCGTTTCCTTCTCGGTGGGCAGCTTGTCTTTGAGCACGGTGAGGCGCGCCTCGAGCTGCGCCACTTCACGGCGGAAGCGGGCAAGCTCGGCCACCTGGGCGCGCGCCTGCGTGAGCTCGGTCTCGAGCGCGGTCACCTTCGTCCGCAAGGCGGCAATGCGCGTGTCGACGGGCGAGATGAGCAGGAAATAGCCGCCGGCCAGGATGCCCACGACAAGTGCGACCCCGAGGACGATCTTGGGCAGCTTCGGGCCGTCGGCGAAGGACTGGATGAACGGAGGCATCGCCATCGTTAACTCTCAAACCGGCAGGTGACCTCGAAGGTCACCACGCTCGGCGTCTTTGCCAGATCCTGGCGGGACACGAGCAAATCGATTTCCTTGAATTTACCGGACGACCGCAGATTGGACATCAGGTCGGAGACGGCGGTGGTGGAGTAGGCGGTGCCGGTCAGCTTCAGCATCGAACCTTTCTCCTCCATGCTCGTGATCCAGAGGTCACGCGGCACCACGTCGGCGAAGGCGTCGAGCATCACGATGGAGCGCGCCTGCCCCTTCATCAACTCCTCGATGACCTGCACGCGCTTCTGGACGTCGCTCAGCTGCGCCTTGACATTGGCGCCCTGGCCCAGCGTGGCCTTGAGCGCCTGCAGCTCCTGCGTACCGCGCTCGAAGTCGCCGGCGAGCTTCGCCTCCGTCCGGGTGAGGTTCCACCAGTGAAGACCGACGCCGGCGGCGGCGACAATGCACAGCGCGCCGAACAGCCACCCGAGGTTGGGACTCGGCATCGGGATCTTGAAACCGGACCGGCGCCGGCGGGTTTCGGCGGGCGCGAGGTTGATCCTGATCATTGCAGTTTGTCCTTGTCTCCCGGCCGGCGCAGACCGAGGCCGACCGCGACCGCGAGAGCGGGTCCGGCAGTGGCGACCTCGTCGGTATAGGCCGGCGCAATGTCGATACGCTCAAATGGCCGAGCGAGCTCGACCGGAATCCCCCAATTCGACGACAGATACTCGTTCAGGCCGGGGAGCTGTGCGCAGCCGCCGGCGAGGATGATCTTCCCGATGCGCTCCGACTCCGCCGTGGAGGCGAAGTAGTCGAACGTGCGCTGAATCTCCAGCGACAGCTCCCGTGAGATCGCCTCCAGGGGCGGCACCAGCGTCTCCCACTTCACACCGACGTCCTTGCCCACCTTGGCGGCTTCCGCCTGGTCGAAGGGGATGCTGAGGCGCTGGGCGATCGCCTGGGTGTAGTTATTGCCGCCGAAGGGGATGTCGCGCGCGAAGATGGTGGCGCCGAGGCGAACCACGTTCGTCTTCATGATGGCGGCGCCGATGTCGATGAGCGCCACGGCCTCGTTGCTCTCGTCGGGGTAGTTCAGCTCGAACTGGTTGCCGAGCGCGAAGCCGTCCACGTCCACGATGGTGGGCGTGAACCCCGCCTGCTCCACGACGCTCATGTACTCGGTGACCTTCGATTTCTTGACGGCCACGAGAATGAGGTCCATCACGCCGTTGTGCTCGCCCACCGTCTGGTGATCGATGAAGACCTCGTCGATGGCGAAGGGGATGTGGTGCTCCGCTTCCAGCATCACCACATCGTTCACTTCCTTGGCGGGCACTTTCGGGATCTGAACCTTCTTGATGATCAACTCGCGGCCGCAGATGGAGATGGCGGCGTCGGTGCTCTTGATGCCCGCCTTGGCCACCGCCTCCTTGATGGCGTTGGCCACTCTCTGAGGATCCCGGATGGATCCATCCGCGATGGCGTCCTGGGGCAGCGCCACGGTGGCGTAGCCCGTCAGGCTGCGGCTGGCGCCATTCTCGCGCAGCTGGATGACCTTGACGGCGCTGGAGCCGATGTCGAGTCCGAAACTGTCCGTTGTCTTACGAAACAAATTGTTTAACAATTCATTCACTCACTGGCAAGTAGTATAGGTTTCCTGTCGTTCGCTACCAACGTTTTACCGCAACACAAGGCTTTGGGGTGCCCTTTTCGCCCGCCCCCACCCGCTCGGCGGCTACTTGCTCTCCTCCGGGAAGTCATCGCGCGCCCGCGTACTGTTCTGGGGACTGAGGTCGAGGGTCATCGGCTCGCCTTGCTGGACGCTCACACGCAGGTTCCAGTGCGGCTTCCCCGCAATGCGGTTGGTGAGCTTGTACGAGCCCGGCACCACCTTTTTGAACTCGAACCGCCCATCGTTGTCCGTGCGCAGCACGTAGAACTGCTCCTTCGTGGGTGTCCCAGGCAGCCCCTTGAGGAACAGTTGCAGGCGCGCCACGGAGATGGGGTCTTCGGCCTCGTTCCAGGCCACCTGCCCGTGTACGCCGCCCACGGGCCCCGTGGCGGCGTCGGCCGCCGGCTCCGGCGGCACGGCCGCTACCGCGGCACCGATCACGCCCGCCGCAATGAGCCACTCTTTGGCCGCCAGCGCTTCGGCCGAACCCGCGGGCGCGTTGGCGAGCACCCATTGGAACTCACGGACCGCCTCGTCACGCAGCTGGAGGTGGGTGGCCGTGATGGCCAGGTAATAGTGCAGGGTGACGCTCGTGGGCTGGTGAACGACGGCCTCCCGGAGCAGGCGCGCCGCCAGCACCCAGTCGCTACGCTCGAAGGCTTTGATCGCCTCCGCCGCCACGTCGGCCCCCGGCAGGGGCGGAGCGGGAGAGCCGCATCCAAGAAGCAGCGCAACGAGTGCTGCGACGAGCAGGCGACCGGGACTCAGATGTTCCTCAGTCGCACGCGCCCCTCGGAGATCGCGTGCTGGTCGCCGGGCGAGTTCGCTGCGGCACCGCGCTCCGTCCGTGTCGTGACCTGGACCCGGATGGTCCGGATGTCGGTGAGGGCGGCCGTGAGGGTGTTCGATGTGTTGTAGCACCAGATCTTCAGAGACTGCACGCCACCGATGACGGTGGTGGCCACGCCGCCCACGGTCCGGTTCAGATCCGTGCCGGCAAGCGAATACGTGGTGGCCACGCCGTTCTGGTCGTTGAACGTGATCGTGGTGCCGCCGTTGGCGGTGTTGCAGTTCGCGGGGAACGCGTTGATGGCGAGGGCCGAGCGGATTTCCGTCATCATGCTTTCGATGGCGATGCGGCCGTTCTGCTGCACTTCAACGCGCGCCGCCCCCACCATGTAGGCCAGCTGCCCCTGCCGCTGAAGGGTGAAAAGCCCGCCCATCATGAAGCCGAGGATGGCGATCACGATCAGCAGCTCCGCGAGGGAAAAGCCGCGCTCGCTGTTCATTTCCGCGACACCAGCCACTGCACGCTGACCGTCTTGTTGGTCGGCGACACACCGCCGGAGGTCAGCGGCCGGTACGTGACGGTGACGGTGACCTGGCGCATCGTCGCGCTCGTGAGGCCGGCGCACGCGGTGGGGCTGCAGTCCGCGATCCGGACCGTGCGGCTGTAGCCGCCCGTGACGGCGGCGACGGACGTATTGTTACCCCACACCACGTTCGCCTCGTCCGCGAAGGTGGTGGCGCCCGCGGCCAGCGCCTGCGTGCCGTTCGCGCATGCAACACCGGCGGGTACGACCGGGGCCCCGGCGCCGCTGCCGATGCAGTCGTTGGCGGGCGTGCCCGTCCAGGGTGCGTTGCGGATCTGCTCGAGGCGCTGTTCGGCGAGGAACGTCGCCGTCGACAGCTGGCTGCCTTCCTGCACGCCGTAGCTGGCGATGGGGACCACGACGGCGAGACCGACGAGACCGATGCCGAGTATGGCGACGGCCACGAGGATTTCAGCGAGCGTCAATCCACGTTCGTTCCAGATCATGGGCCGATCCTCACGCGACCTGTCGAGGCCACGATAACGCTCATCGTCCGTCCATCGACGGGGTTGGTCACGGTAAACGTGCCGGGCGTCGACGCCGCGCCGAGGTAGGTGAAGATGACGTCCGCGGTGGCGGCGGACACGGTGACGTTGTTCGCGAGCGGAATGTCGCCATTGGGCGCCGTTCCCAGGCCCGTCCACGCGGCGCCACCGCACGCCGGTGTGTGGTAGCGCACGCGCGTGCCGGTTCGCTTCACGCACACGGTCGTGTTCTCTTTGATGGCGAGCTGGCGCGCGCCGTTCAGGACCGCCGCGAGCTCCTCGGCGCCGGCGCGCAGCGTGGACGTGCGCCAGTAGCTGAGGAACATCGGCGTGCTCACCGCCATGATGATGCCGATGATGGCAACGACCACCACCAGCTCGATCATGGTGAAGCCGCGCGGTCCTAAGCTGCGAATCCGTCGAGGTACCAACGCACCATCCTTTCGCCCCAGAAGAGGCTGACCGCTCCCCCTGCTGCAAGGAAAGGACCAAACGGTATGGGGTCCTTTCGGCCGCGCAAGCCGGACGCGATCAGCGCCACCGCCAGCGCACCGCCGAGCACGACCGCGATGAATATGGTGAGCAGGACGACCTTCCAGCCCAGAAACGCGCCCAACATCGCGCCAAATTTCATGTCGCCGCCGCCCATGCCGCCACCGCTCGCCAGGATGATAACTAAAAACGTTCCCCCGCCGACTATGATTCCGAGCGCCGATTCCATCCAGGACACGCGTCCGGTCGCCAGACTGGCAAGGAATCCCGCCACAATGCCCGGCAGCGTGATGACGTCGGGGATGATCTGGTGCTCAAGATCGATACACGTGATGGCCACGAGTATGGACACGAGCAGAGCGGCGCTCACGAACTCCGGCGTGGGTCCGAACGTCCAGTACGCGAGCGCGAACAGCGCCGCCGTCGTCGCTTCCACGATGGGATACCGCCACGGAATGGTGATCCCGCATCGCCGGCACCGGCCGCGCAGGGCCGCGAACGACAGGAGCGGCACGTTGTCGTGCCACGCGATGGCGGCGTCGCAGCCCGGACACGAGGAGCCGGGCGTCCAGAGGCTCTTGTGCGCCGGCACACGCGCGATCAGGACGTTGAGGAAGCTGCCGATGATGAGCCCGAAGACCACGGCGAGGATCATCGCGCTCGCCTGGAAAAAAAAGTCCCGGCGGCCGTGGAGGCCGCCGGGAGTACTGCAACGAAGCTCTGCATCGACCGATTGATTACAGCGCGGCGCAGGTATTGCCGCCGTTGGAATTCGCGCCCGTGTTGTCAGCCGTGGCCGGCGACGCGGCGCACACCTGGAACGTACCCGTCGCGCCCACGGTGTAGCCGTAGAAGCCGCCGGCGCCCGTCCAGCCGGCCGGAAGCGTCGGCTGCACGTTCAGGAACGGACCACCGACCTGGTTCTGAGCATTGGTCTGCTGCGTGATCAGCACGCCCGGAAGCGCCACCAGACCACCCGATCCGGCAGCCGGCGCCACGTTGCTGCAGTTGACCGCACCCGTGCCGAGCGGCATGGCGCCGCAGTGCGCAGCGAAGATGCTGACGGCCGACGCGATGGCCCGCGTGTCGGCCTGCGCCTTGGCGACACGAGCGCGCATCTGCACGTTGGCATACAGCGGAACAGCGATCGCGGCCAGGATACCGATGATGGCCACGACGATGAGGAGTTCGATCAGCGTAAAGCCGCGCTGACCGCCCAGCCGCTTCTTGAAGAACCGAATCATGTGAGTCCCCCTTGAGTGAAGTTGTGTGGCTGCTAACTGGTGCGCAAAGGATTGCACGGCGGATGCCAGACCCTGGCGGCGTCGGACATCTTATTTATTGGGACCTTGTGGGGGGCGACCACCTGTCGACGTCCTGAGAGATGACGGGCAGCGGCATGGCCGGTGACGCAATCTGTCAGTCAGGTGGACTCTGCAGCCGAGGATTGTGCTTCTGCAGCTTGTATCGGAACTGCCGGAAGCTGACCTTCAACAGTTGCGCGGCGCGCGTCTGCACGCCGGCGGTGCGCTCGAGGGCGAGCTGGATATATCGCCGCTCGATGCGGTCCATGGTCTCTTCGAGATCCACGCCGCCCGCCGGGATGTCGATGCCCACGTCCTGGAGCTCCTTGGGCACCGTGATCGTCGTCGGCAGCGCATCTGGCTCGAGCGTGTCCGAGTTGCCGAGCACAATGGCGCGCTCCACGATGTTCTCCAGCTCGCGGATGTTGCCGGGCCAGTGGTAACGCTCGAGGATAGCCAGGGTCTCCGGGCTCACGCCCTTGACCTCCTTGCCGATCTCCACGGCGATCTTGCGGACGAAGTGGGCGACGAGGGGGGCGATGTCCTCCCGTCGCTCCCGCAGGGGAGGGAGGTGAATGGGGATGACGTTGAGGCGGTAGAAGAGGTCCTCGCGCAGCGTGCCGTCGGACACGGCCTTGGCCAGCTCCCGGTTCGACGCCGCGATGAGGCGGACGTCGACTTTCTGGTCGCGGGTATCGCCCACGCGCCGGATCTCGCGCTCCTGGATGACACGCAGAAGCTTCACCTGCACCGAGTGCGGGATCTCGGTGATCTCGTCGAGGAAGAGCGTGCCGCCGTCGGCGGCGGCGAACAGCCCCTCCGTGTTCGTCACCGCCCCCGTGAAGGCGCCCTTGACGTGGCCGAAGAGCTCCGATTCCATCAACGCCTCCGGCACCGCGCCGCAGTTGACGGAGATGAAAGGCGCGCGGCGCCGGCCGCTTTCCGCGTGCACCGCCTGCGCCACCAGCTCCTTGCCGGTGCCGCTCTCGCCCGTGATCATGACCGTGGAGCCACTGTCGGCCGTCTTGCGGATGGTCTCGAAGACGTCGAGCATCTTCCGGCTACGCCCGATGAAGTTCTCGAAGCCACGCTCGATGCGCAGCTGGCGCTTGAGGGCGAGGTTCTCCTCCTGCAGCCGCTTGCGCTCGAGGGCGTTGGCGATGGTGAGCTTGAGCTCGTCAAGCTTGAACGGCTTCGTCACGTAGTCGTAGGCACCCAGCTTCATCGCCTCCACCGCCGTCTCCGTGGAGGCGAAGGCGGTGACCACGAGGACGACCGTGCGTGGGGAGTGCTCCTTGGCCGCGCGCAGGACGGCGAGGCCGTCCGCCTTGCGCATGCGGAGGTCGGTGATCACGAGATCGAACGCGTCCGTCTCGAGGGCCTTGATGGCGGCCTCGCCGCCGTCGGCCGCGGTCACCTCGTACCCCACCTGTCGCAGCATGATGGCGAGGAGCTCGCGCATGCTCTGCTCGTCGTCGACCACCAGGACGCGGGTGATGTCAGCCATGGTGGGCGGGCACGCTGATGCTGAAGGTGCTGCCGCCTCCGGGCTCGCTCTGCACGTCGACGCGGCCGCCGTGATCCTGCGCGATGCGCTGCACCATGGCGAGCCCGAGTCCCGTACCGGACGTCTTCGTGGAGTAGAAAGGCTCGAAGATGTGCGCGGCGTCCTCGGGCGCCACACCCTCGCCGGTGTCGGTCACCCGCACCACGAGCGTACCGTCGGTCACCTCGGCGCCCACGCGCAGCTCTCCGCCGCCGGGCATGGCCTCGAAGGCGTTGAGGCAGAGATTCCAGATTGCTTGGCGGAATTGTTGCGGGTCCACGTCCCACATCAACGAGGGCGGGAACTCGCGCACCAGCTTGAGGGTGCCGGGCCCGGCGCGGTGGTCGAGGAGCACGAGCACCTCGTCGAGCGCGTCCGCCACGTTCACGCGAACACGGGCGAGCACGGCCGGGCGCGCGTACTCCAGGAACTGCTTGATGATGCCGTTGAGCCGTCCCGACTCTTTGAGCACGATGTTCGCGAGCCGCCCGCGCGTTTCCGGCGGCGCGCCGTCCGCCGCCAGCACCTCGATGGCGCCTGTGAGGGCTGCGAGCGGATTGCGGATCTCGTGCGCGATGTTGGCCGCCATGCGGCCGAGGGTGGCGAGGCGGTCCGCCTGCCGCACGCGTGCCTCCATCTGGCGAATGGTAGATAGGTCCTCGCACATGGCGATGAGCCCGGCGCGGGAGCCGTCGCCCGCCCGCAGCGCCGACAAGGTCACGCGCACAGGCGTCGCGGAACCGTCCGGGCGTCGCATCGCCATCTCGTACTGACGGGAGTCGCGCTCCCTCGCCTCCACCGCCCGCTCCACGGCGCCCAGGTCGACCTCCTCACCGAAGAGGGCCGTCCACGGACGCCCGATGGCGTGCGAGGCGGAGAGCCCGCTCATCTCCTCGGCGGCGTGGTTGAAAGCAGTCACCACGTGGCGGCGGTCGATGGCGATGAGGCCGCTGCCCACCGACTCGAAGACGAGGTCCTTGAGCGCCTGGAGATCGCGCAGATCACGGCGCTGGGTTTCGAGCTCCGCATGAGTGGACTGGAAGCGCTCCGCGAGCCCGCCCGCGGCGAAGGCGACGACGACGAAGGTGCCCGAGTTCAGGAACATGGTGAGGATCTCGAGCGACGTGGTCTCGTGCGGCGCCTCGAAAAGGCCCGTCATCGGGAAGATGGTGCGACCGAACACGAGCCCGATGTACAGCGCGCTCGCCGCCCCCGCGATGGCGAGGCCGCCCGTGCGTGAGAGCAGCACGCAGGCGGCGGTCACGGAGAGGACATACAGAAAGGTGAAGATCGAGCGCGGGCCGCCGGTGGAGGCGACGACGGCGGTGACGAGCACGGTGTCGAGCAGGCAGATCAGCCACGAGATGCTGCGGGGCCGGTGGAGAGGGTCGAAGAGCAGGAGCGCGCTGGAGGTGACGACGACTGCCAGCAGCGTGAGGGCGAGGATGCCTCGGTTGGTACCGGGCAGGAGGTCGCCAGGCAGCGCCGGCCCCAGCATGAGCAGCAGCGCGGCCACGCCCAGCCGCGCCCATGCGAAGCCGCGCAGCAGCCTATTGGAGTCGACGACCTTCATTCACGACTGATCAAGCGTTACTTGATCAGCGTCACCATCTTGAAGATCGGCAGGTACATCGCCACCACGATGCCGCCTACCGCCACGCCGAGGAAGCAGATCATCATCGGCTCCAGCAACGAGGTGAGCGCGTTCACGGCCGCGTCCACCTCATCGTCGTAGAAGTCCGCGATCTTCGACAGCATGTTGTCGAGAGCGCCCGTGTTCTCGCCGACGCTGATCATGTGCACGACCATTGGGGGAAAAACGGGCGTCTGCTTGAGCGGCTCCGCCAGCGTCCCGCCCGCCGTTACTGTCTGACGGGCGTGCATGACGGCCTTCTCCACCACCCGGTTGCCCGCCGAGCGCGCGGTGATGAGGAGCCCTTCGAGGATGGGCACGCCAGAGGAGATGAGGGTCGACAGCGTGCGCGTGAACCGCGCCACCGCCACCTTGCGGATGAGCATCCCGATGACGGGCACCTTCAGCATGAAGGTGTCGATCACCATGCTGCCCTGGTCCGTCGCGTAGTACTTCCTGATCGCGTAGATGATGCCGGCCGCGGCCATGAGCATGAGCAGGATGTACTTGCGCGTCATGTCGGACATGAAGAT
>JBKKCN010000287.1:0-4171 GCA_046712525.1 Candidatus Rokuibacteriota bacterium | reverse complement strand
TCATCACCGACGTCTGCCTGTGCGAGTACACGAGCCACGGCCACTGCGGCGTGGTGGAGGACGGCGTGGTGCGCAACGATCCCACGCTGGAGCTGATCGCGCGCACCCCAGAGTCGCACGCAGAGGCGGGGGCCGACATGGTGGCGCCTTCCGACATGATGGACGGCCGCGTGGGCGCCATCCGCGAAGCGCTCGACGAAAGCACCTATGCCGACACGCCCATCATGGCGTACTCCGCCAAGTACGCGTCGACCTTCTACGGGCCCTTCCGGGAGGCGGCGAACTCCACTCCGCAGTTCGGCGACCGTCGTTCATACCAGATGGATCCCGCCAACGTCCAGGAGGCGATGCGCGAGATCGCGCTCGACATCGACGAAGGGGCGGACATCGTCATGGTGAAGCCGGCGCTGCCGTACCTCGACATCATCTCGCGCGCCAAGAGCGAGTTCGGCGTGCCGCTCGCCGCGTACTCCGTCTCCGGCGAGTACGCAATGATCAAGGCCGCCGGCAAGCTCGGCTGGCTCGACGAGGAGCGCGCCATGATGGAAACCCTGACGTCCATTCGCCGCGCCGGCGCCGATATCGTCATCACCTATTTCGCCAAGGAGGCGGCGCGGGTGCTGGAGCGGGGGATGCACCAGCGGTGAGGATCTCGGCCAAGGGCGAGTACGCCATCAAGGCGATGCTGGACCTGGCGATGAGCCGTGAGCGCGGGCTCATTCCCATCCAGGAGATCGCGGCGCGGCAGTCCATTCCGCAGCGCTACCTGGAGCAGGTGCTGCTCTCGCTCAAGCGGGCGGGCCTGCTCACCTCCAAGCGCGGCTCCACGGGCGGCTATCACCTCACGAAGTCGCCGGAGGAGATCACGGTGGGCGCGGTGCTGCGCGCGGTGGAGGGCGGCTCCACCTTCGAGGCGGCCCAGGGGCGCCGCAACGGCGGCGCCGGCCACGAGCTCGCCGAGCTGTGGGACGAGATCTCGGACGCGGTGTCGCACGTCGTGGACCGGCTCACCTTCGGTGACCTCGTGACGCGGACGCTCGAGCGCCGCCGCACGGCGAAGCCCATGTACCATATCTGAGGCCGACATGAAGAACGGCAAGATCGCGGACTCGGTGCTCGATTTGATCGGCGGCACACCCCTCGTGCGCCTGCGCCGCCTGCCGCGCGCGGGCGGGGCGGCGGTGCTCGCCAAGGTGGAGTCGCGCAACCCGGGTGGCAGCGTGAAGGACCGCATCGGGGTGGCGATGGTGGAGGCGGCGGAGCGCAGCGGCGCTTTGAAGCCGGGCGGCACCATCGTGGAGCCGACCACGGGCAACACGGGCATCGGTCTCGCGCTCGTGTCGGCGGTGAAGGGGTACCGCCTCATCATCACCATGCCGGAGGACATGAGCGTGGAGCGGCAGCGGCTTTTCGCGCGCTTCGGCGCCGAGATCCACCTCACGCCCGCCATCGAGGGCATGACGGGCGCCGTCTTCGCCGCCCAGGAGCTGCTGCGCGAACACCCGGAATACTTCATGCCGCAGCAGTTCCAGAACCCCGCGAACCCGGAGATTCACCGGCGGACGACGGCGCTCGAGATCCTGGACGCGGTGGACGGCAAGGTGGACGCGTTCGTGGCGGGCGTGGGCACGGGAGGCACGCTCACCGGTGTGGGCGAGGTGCTCAAGGACAAGGTGCCCGGCGTGCGCGTGATCGCGGTGGAGCCGGCGAAATCCCCGGTGCTCTCCGGCGGCCACGCCCGCCCGCACGGGATCCAGGGCATCGGTGCCTCCTTCGTTCCCGGCGTGCTCAACCGTAACATCATCGACGAGATCATCCTCGTGCGCGACGAAGACGCCACGCTCTTCTCGCGGCGCCTCACGCGCGAGGAAGGGTTGCTGGTGGGCATCTCCGCGGGAGCGGCCGTCTTTGCCGCCTGCGAGGTGGCGGCGCGCCTGTCCGCCGCCCAGGTGGTGGTGACCGTGCTTCCGGACACCGGCGAGCGTTATCTCTCGATGGGCTGACGTGAGCGTTACTGTCTATATCCCCACGCCCTTCCGTCGGGCGACGGCGAACCACGATCGCGTATCGGTGACGGCGCGTGACGTGCGCTCGATGCTGGACGAGCTCGAATCGTCCTTCGACGGCCTCAAAGGCCTCGTGCGCGATCCCGCCGGCTCCGTGCACCGCCACATCAACATCTACGTCAACAGCGAGCCCATTGAAAGTCTCGGCGGCCTCGCCGCGCCGCTGCACGACGGCGACGAGGTGGCGATCATCCCCGCCCTCGCGGGCGGATCGTGATCATCATCACCGGCGGCGAGCTCGCGGAGATCAAGCGGCACGCTGTCCGCGATTATCCCAGCGAGTGCTGCGGCGTCGTGCTCGTGCACGGCGATGAGCGGCGGCTCGTCGCCTGCCGCAACATCCAGGATCAGAAGCACGCCGCCGATCCCGCGCGCTTTCCCCGCGATGCGCGCACGGCGTACTTCATCGATCCCGCTGACCTTGCCCGGATGAACCGGCTGGAGCGGGAGGGGTTCAGCCTCGCCGTCGTCTATCATTCGCATCCGAATGCGGGCGCCTATTTTTCCGAGACCGACCGCCTGCAGGCCCTCATGGACGGCGAGCCCGCCTATCCGGATGTCATCTACCTGGTCGTCTCCGTCGTCGGCGCCGCCGTGGAAGCCCCCGCCGCCGACCGTTGGTATCCGGACACCCCCGCCGTCGAGCGGGTCGCCAAGGGAGATCTCGACATCAACAATCCGAGAAAAGGCTCGAGCGCGTACCTTGCCGCCGCGGAACGGCTGATTCCCGGCGGAGTCAATAGCCCCGTGCGCGCCTTCCGCGGCGTGGGGGGCGAGCCGTTCTTCGTCGCGCGCGGCGAAGGCGCGCGCGTGTGGGACGTCGACGGCGGCGCCTACCTCGACTTCGTCGGCTCGTGGGGCCCGCTGATCCTCGGCCATGCGCCGCCCGCCGTCGTGGAGGCGGTGGTGGCGGCGGCGAGCCGCGGGACGAGCTACGGCATGCCCACCGCAGGCGAGGTCGATCTCGCCGCCGCCATCACGGCGGCGTATCCCTCCATGGAGATGCTGCGCCTCGTGAGCTCGGGGACGGAGGCGACCATGAGCGCCATCCGCCTCGCGCGCGGCGCCACGGGACGGGATGTCATCCTGAAATTCGACGGCTGCTATCACGGCCATGCGGACAGCCTTCTCGTGAAGGCGGGCTCGGGAGGGGCTACCTTCGGCATCCCCGACAGCGCCGGGGTGCCGGCCGCGCTCGCGCGCCTCACGCTCACCGCCTCCTTCAACGATCTGGACGGTGTGCGCGAGATCTTCCGCGCGCGTGGCGCGGAGATCGCCGCCGTCATCGTGGAGCCGATCGCCGGCAACATGGGGGTGGTGCCGCCCGCCCCCGGCTTTCTCGAGCTGCTCCGCACGCTCACCGCGCAGGCGGGCGCGGTGCTGATCTTCGACGAGGTGATCACCGGCTTTCGTGTCGCGTACGGGGGGGCGCAGGAGAAGTACGCGATCTCTCCCGACCTCACGTGCCTTGGCAAGATCATCGGCGGCGGACTGCCCGTGGGCGCGTACGGCGGGCGGCGCGATCTCATGGAGCAGGTGGCGCCCCTCGGGCCCGTGTACCAGGCAGGCACGCTGTCGGGCAATCCGCTCGCCGTCGCCGCCGGCCTCGCTGCGTTGCGCACGCTGCGCGACCGGCGCACGTACGACCGGTTGGAAGAGCTGGGGGCGCGGCTGGAGCGCGGGCTGCGCGAAGCGGCGCACAAGGCGGGGGTGGCGTTCACCCTCAACCGCGTGGGGTCCATGCTCACGGGCTTTTTCTGTGCGGAGCCGGTGACCGACTACGCGAGCGCGCGGCGCGCGGACACGCGTCGCTATGCGCGCTTTTTCCACGCCATGCTCGAGCGCGGGATGTCGCTGGCGCCCTCGCAGTTCGAGGCGGCCTTCGTCTCGCTCGCGCATACGAACGGCGACATCGACGACGCCGCGCGCGCGGCCGCAGAAGCGATGGCGGCCGCCGCGTAGAGTCGAGGAGCGCCACGGCCTTGCCGGGGCGCTGCCGAGCGTCGGGGGCTTGGGGGCCCGTCGAGGCCCCATCCAGTCAGACCCCGAGGTAGCGGAGGCGGACGGCGGCGTCGGTGGTGAGGTCGCTCGAGCGGCCTTCGTGC
>JBKKCN010000286.1:0-7597 GCA_046712525.1 Candidatus Rokuibacteriota bacterium | reverse complement strand
TCGGCGGGCTCCGGCCGCGCCGTGTAATCCTTGAAGCGGGCCACACGGATGTGCCGGTCGGGCTTGTGCTCGACGAAGCGGAAGGGCCCGGTCCCGATCGGCTCCTTGATGGGCTGGTCACCGGCGGCGTCGGCCACGCTCTTCGGATAGATGGCCAGATAGGGCGATGCGAGCGCGTACAGCAGCGACCCCGACGGCTCGCGCAGGTGGATAACCAGGGTGAGCGGGTCCTTCACCTCCACCGCCTCGATGGTCTTGAACATCGTCTTGCCGGTCGTGTGCAGCCGGCCCCAGCGTGTGATGGACGCGGCGGCGTCCGCGGACGTGAGCTCCTTGCCATTGTGAAACTTCACGTCCTTCCGGAGCGTGATCGTGTACCGGCGGCCTCCGTCGGTGACGGTGTGCCCCTCCGCCAGGTGCGGGATGGGCGCGTACTGCCGGTCGTACGTGTACAGCGTCTCCATGACGTGCCAGGCGATCTGGTACGCGATGGTGGCCGTGGTGGTGTGCGTATCGAGGGTGGGCGGCTCGCCGATGATGGCCACTTTCAGGATGCCGCCCTGGCGCGGAGCATCCTGCGCAACGGCGGGCGCGACACCCAGGACGACAACGACCGAGATCAGTAGCGCAGTCCACATCGCACGCCTCCTCAGCGGGCTTTGAGCTTCACGTCCTCGTAAGGAGCGGAGTACGCGTGGCCGGGAATGAGCCCCAGCCCGGACTCGGCGACCCGCGAGCCGTGGCCGTTGATGAACGCGAGCTCCCAGATCGGGATGATCATCGCCTTCTCGTGCATGAGCTGCTGGATCTTGTACAGGAGGGCCTCACGCTTCTTGCGATCCAGCTCGGCGGCCTGCTCCTTGAAGAGCCCGTCGATGTCCGGATAGCTGCCGTAGACGTAGGTGCCGCCCGCTACCACGAACACCTCCAGCCGCGTGGCGGCGTTCCCGAAGGCGCCGCTCGCGGTGTAGGAGAGGTTCTTGAATTTCTTGTCGGCGTAGCTCTTGAAGAAGGCGGCGCGCTCGAGCGGCCGCAGCGTGGCGCGGATTCCCACCGTGCGCAGGTCGTTGACAACCGCCTCCTGGACGTTCGCGTAGGCGACGTCGCAGTAGTACTCGCCGGCGTCGAAACCGTTCGGGTACCCGGCCTCCGCGAGGAGCTGCCGGGCCCGGACGGGATCGTGCCGATACGCAGGAGGCTGCCAGAAGCCTTCGAACGTGCTGGGGATGAGGCTCCATGTGATCCGGGAGTGGCCCAGCGTGATGGCCTGATTGATCACGTTGCGATTGACCGCATGGTTGGCGGCGAGGCGGACACGCCGATCGTGCCAGGGCGACTTCGGATCCCACTGGTCGAGCATGCTGACCCACTGCGGCGCCTGGATCACCGTCGGCTTCAGCGTGAGTCCCGGCGTGCGCTGCAGCTCTTCCGCGAGCTCGCCGCGGATCGAGTACACGATGTCGACCTCGCCCCGCTTGAGCGCCGCGAGCCGAGTCGTTTCATCCGGGATGACCTTGAACACGAGCCGCTTGACCGCGGGCGTCTTGCGCCAGTAGCCGTCGAAGGCTTCCATCACCAGCTCCACGCCCGGCGTGAACGACACGAACCTGTACGGCCCGGCGCCGATGGGCGCCTTCTTGAAGCCTTCGTCGCCAACCTTCTCGACATACTTCTTGGGCACGATCCAGCCCGCCCCGCTCGCGCTCGTGTAGAAGAGCAGGAAGTCCGGCCACGGCTGCTTCAGGCGAAAGCGGATGCGGCCCGCGTCAGGCGTCTCCACCGCGGCGATCCTGTCCTTCATTTCCCTCGCCGACGCACCCCGGTAGCGGTCGAACGAGAACTTGACGTCCTCGGCGGTGACCGGCTCGCCCGAGTGGAAGCGGACGCCCTTGCGCAGCGTGAACTCGTAGAGGAGTCCGTCGGGCGAAACCTTCCACGACTCGGCGAGGCTCGGCGCCATGGGATTGTCCGGCATGGGCTTCGCCATCGCGTCGTGGAGCGCGTACATCACCATGAAGGGGGTGATGATGCCCGGCGTCTCCGCGGGATCGAACCACGTGGGCGCCATCGAGATGTGGACGCCCCACGTGACCTCGCCTTCCGGCGCCGCGCCGGCCGCCGGCGCCCAGAGCGGCGCGAGTACCACGAGCGCGATGAGAGCGGAGACGGTGATCGATCGCATTGACCTCGTCATGGCGCTTCTCCCTGACGTCGAAACATCCCGCGTGTGCCGCGTGTCGAACGCCGTCGCCGTGAGCTGCGGAGGGACCATCCTGGTAGTGTCGAGCCGCTGTCTCTGAACCCGATCCGGGACATCGTTTCCCCTGAGGGCCGGACGGTCGATGTGCGAGTGGGGCGTACCCTACCGTCGGCGCCGGCCCTTTGTCAATGCGCCGGCTGATCGTGCGAGGACGCCGATCCGATTTGCGGGCCACCGGACGGCGCTATCGTCGGCACGCTCGAGGAGCACATGCGTGACCTCGTCGACGTCGACAAGGGAATGGTGAGCCGAGATCTTCGTGAACGAGGAGATCTACCGGCGGGAGCTCGGGCGGGCGTTCGCTGGCACGGATTACTTGCTGTCCTTCAGCGACATGTCGTAGGCCTTGATCCCTCGTCGCTGCGGGCCTTCCAGTTCAGCCGCTTGCCGGCGCCGTAGAGATCGAGCTGCTGGTAGAGGGGCACCGCGGCCGCGTCCTCCACCCACAGCTTGCTGATCCGCTGATAGAGGTCCCGGCGCTTCGTCTCGTCCATCTCCGCCTGCGCCTGGTCGAACATGCCGTCGAGGTCCGGATTGTGGTAGTTGCCGAGGTTGCCGCCCGTGCGGAAGAGCGGGCCGTAGACCGTCTCGGTGTTGAGCGTGCCCCAGCCGATGAGCCACACGGGGCCGGCCTTGTGCGGGTAGACGAGGTTGTTGAGGTAGTTCACGAACTCGAAGGTCTTGAGCGTGGTCTTGATACCCGCCTTGTTGAGCTGCCCCGTCACCGCCTCCGCCACTTCCTTGTCGCGCACGTAGCGGCCCTGCGGGCTGTTCAGCGTGAGCTCGAGGCCGTTGGGGTAACCCGCCTCCGCGAGCAGTTTCTTGGTGCGCGCCAGATCCTGCTTGATCGGCTTCAACCCGGCGTCGTAGCCGAAGTGCAGCGGCGTCAGCATGGTCGCCTGGCGCATGGCCTTGCCGTCGAGCACGTTCTTGATGATGGCGTCGGCGTCGATGGCGTACTGGATGGCCTGCCGCACTCGCTTGTCGGCGGTCACGCCCTTGTAGGGGCCGATCGGTTTGTGCTGGGCATCGTACTCCCATGTCACGAACATGAGCTGCGGGGGCGAGGCGGGCGCCGCACTCGAAGCAGAAGCGCGACTGCGGTGGGTTCTCGTGCTGGCACCGGAGGCACTTCATGCCGGAGTCACCCCAGGCACGGCAACTCCTGACCGGCGGAATTGCAGAAATTCCGCTAATATGATGCTGGAGGTGGATGGATGGCTTCTCGCACGCTTGGCACGACGACGACCCTGATCGTCTCTCCGCGGGGCCAGATCACCTTGCCCAAACTCGTGCGCGCTCGCCTGCGGCTCGCGCCAGGGTCGGTCCTGCTGCTGCGGGAGGAGGGCGGGAAGATCGTCCTGGATCCCGCTGCGGTGACCCCAGTGTCGTTCTATGCCGACAAGGAGATCGAGCGCCTGGTGGGGGCGGATCGTGCCAGCCCGCGTGAGCGGACGGCGCTCCGCCGGCGCTGGGGCTTGAAGGCGGGCGCGCGCCGCCGCGGTCGTGGCTGACCTCCGTGTCTTCCTCGACGCCAACATTCTCTTCACCGCCGCATACAGCCCGGATGGACTCTCGGCGCTTTTGGTCGAGCTGGGAGCGGCCGGCCGCGTCACGCTCCTGACTTCGCCCCTTGCGATTGTCGAGGCCGAGCGGAATCTCGAGGCGAAGCGACCGGCGGCGCTGCCCACCCTGCGCGAGAACCTTACCGCCGTTCGAGTCGTCAGACAGCCGGCGCCGGCCGACGTCGAGCGGCTGACGCCTCCAGAGCTGTCTGCGAAGGATCGGCCACTCCTCGCGGCGGCGATCGCTGCCCACGCCACCCACTTCGTGACGGGCGACGTGGCGGACTTCGGACGCTGGATGGATCGGCGCGCCCGGCTGCCGCTCCGGGTCATGACGCCACGTCAGTTCCTCACGGAAGTGCACCCATGATCGTGTCCGCCTGCTCCAGCCCGCACTCCTCACAGAAGCGCGCGCCCTCGGAGGTCGGCGATTGGCAGCGCGGACACGTCATGCTGGGAGCCTCCGCGATCGGGTCGGATGGACGCCGGCCGTGACTGCGGCGAGCTTATCCGCCCGAGCTGGGACCGTCAACGACGGCGGCGGCCACGTCCGGCCCACCCGAGGCTTGACGGGTCGTGGAGCCGAAGGGTAGAGCTGGAGGGCTGATGAAGACGCTGCCGCTCGCCCAGGTGAAGATGAATCTCAGCCGGCTCGTGGACCAGGTCGTGGAAACGGATGAGGAGATCATGATCACCCGCAACGGCCGCCCGGCCGCTGTTCTCGTCAGCCCCGACGAATACGAGGGATGGAAGGAAACGCAGGCGATCCGATCGGACCCTGAGCTCATGGCCGAGATCCGGCGTGGCCTGCGGACGCTCAAGCGTGGCGCCAAGATTTACACCCTGGAGGAGCTCCTGCCGCAGGACTGATGGAGTCCTACCGCCTCCGGGCGCCTGGACGGATCGCGGAGTTTGTCCGGGGCCCTCATCCTGAGGTCAAGCGCAAGGTGCGCGCCGGCCTCGACGTGATACGCACGGACCCGTCGGTCGGCAAGGAGCTACGCGATGAGCTGGCGGGTCTGCGGAGTCTCCGGGTGGGGCGCTTTCGAATCATCTATCGGATCGCTCCCAGACGGCTGATCGATCTTGTCGCCATCGGCCCGCGCCGGACGATCTACCAGGAGACGCTTCGACTGCTCCGGCGCGGCTAGCCTGCCGCGCCTCGGAACCCCAAGCCCTCTCTGCGCGCTTCACCCGATGAGCCGGCCGCCCATCACCCGAATCGTATCGCCCGTCACGTACGACGACGCGTCGGAGGCCAGGTACACGCAGGCGGCGGCGATGTCCTCGGAGCGGCCGAGCCGCCGGAGCGGGATCTCCTTCAGCTGCTCGGGCGCGCCCGGCGACGACTCCTTCCACTCGGGATACCACTCGGCATATCGGCGTTCGGTGTCGATGGTGCCCGGGATCACCATGTTCGCGCGGATGTTGAAGGGCCCGAGCTCGGCGGCGAGCGATCGGATCAGCCCCAGCAGACCAGACTTGGCGGCGGTCACCGCCGTCGTGTTGGGCCGGCCGGTGATCGCCGACTGTCCGCCGAGCGCGATGATGCTGCCGCGGCGCCGCTCCTTCATCCCCGGCACCACCGCCTTCGCGAGATAGAAGGCGGAATGCAGATCGACCGCCATCACGTGGTGCCAGTCTTCCAGCGACGTCTCGGTGATCGACTTGTGAGGCCGGATCGCCGCGTTGCACACGAGGACGTCGATGCCGCCCAGCTCGGCGATGCCCTGCCCCACCATCGCCTCCACAGCGGCCGCGTCGCCGACGTCGCCGAGCACGGGGAGCACGCGCACACCGGCCTTCCGGCACTCGGCGGCGACGGCCTCGAGCTCCTCGCGGTTGACGCGGGTGTTCAGGACGAGGTCTGCGCCCTCCGCCGCGAAGGCGAGGGCAATGGCCCGCCCGATATTGCGGCTGGCGCCCGTGACGAGCGCGGTCTTGCCCTTCAGAGTGACTCGGCTATAGTCCATGCCATCCTCCGGGGATCAGGAGCCTTGATGCGTCTCCACAACTTGTACACCGGCGCGAACGGCCAATCATGCGCGTAAGTTTCGGGCTCAGCTTCGGCTCGGCCACGCCGCTGGTGCGGCGGGACGACACGCGGAAGTTCACGGACCTCGTGAAGAGGGCGGATGACTTCGGGGCCGAAGCCCTCGGCACCTTCGACACCGCGTTCATCGGCGGGGACGCTTACGTCCGCGCCACGCTGATCGCGCAGTCGTCGTCCCACGCCCGCGTCGGCCTGCGCCCGACCAATCCGCTCACCCGCGAGCCGCAGATCATGGCGTCGTTCCTGGCCGCCATCGATACGCTCACCGACGGCCGCGCGTTCATGGACATCGCGAGCGGCGACAGCGCGGTGCTCAACATCGGTTTGAAGGCCGCCTCGCGCGCGCGGATCGAAGACTACGTGACGTGCGTGCGCGATCTCATGGCAAAGGGCGAGGCGACGTACCAGGGGCGGCCGCAGCGCGTGCGGTGGGCGTCCACAGTGGTGCGGCCGCGCGTGCCGATCTCGATCTGCTCCGAGGGCCCGAAGATGCTCCACCTCGGCGGCCGGATCGGCGACGGCGTGGTGGCGGGCACGGGACTCCTGCCGGAGGTCATCCAGGACACGATCGCCCGCGTGCATGCCGGCGCGCGGGAGGCGGGCCGCGCGCCCGAGGACGTCGAGATCTGGTTCACCGCGCGCAGCTCGCTCCACGACGATCGCGCCACCGCCATCGAGAACGTGAAGGCATCGGTCTCCTCGATCCTCAACCACTCGATGCGCTTCGGGCTCGACGGCAAGAACGTCCCCGACGATCTCCGCGGGAAGATCCAGGCCTACCTCGACCACTACGTGCTGTACGACCACGTGCTCCACGAGGGCCAGAACCCGAAGCGGATGGAAGCCCTCGGGCTCACGCAGTACGCGCTCGATCGCTTCGCCCTCGCCGGCAACGCGAGCGACTGGATCGCGCGCATCGAGCAGCTCGCCGCCGCCGGTGCCACGCGGCTCTGGCTCACCCTGAGCGGACGCGGCTACGACGAACAGGCGAAGTACCTGCGCATCCTGGGCGAACAGATCATGAGGAGGTTCGTGTGAGGCGTGCCGATCGTGGTCCCTGTACTACGGCCCCGATCGGGTCTACTCTGCCGGCCACGACCTAATCAGTCAGACCCGCCCACGACCAGGAGGCCGCTCATGATGCCGCGGATCTTCCTCTCGCTACTGTGCGTGCTGATCGCTACGATCGCCCACGCGCAGGACAAACCCCGGTACGGCGGGGAGCTGGTCTTCCTCGTCCCCTCGGAGCCGCCGTCGTACGACGGGCATCGCGAGGGAACTTTCGGGGTCGTTCACCCGCTTGCCCCCAGCTACAACACGCTGCTGCGCATCGATCCCACCGACCGCACCGGCACCCGCCCCGTGCCCGACCTCGCGGAGTCCTGGACGGTCTCTTCGGACGGGATGACCTACACCTTCAAGCTGCGCCCGGGGGTGCGATTCCACGACGGCAGCGTCATGACCTCGCGCGACGTCAAGGCCAGCTACGACAAGATCATCTTCCCGCCCGCCGGGCTCACCTCGATGCGCAAGGGAAGTTACCAGGCCGTCGAGGTGGTCGAGGCGCCCGACCCGCTCACCGTGCGCTTCCTGCTCAAATGGCCCGAGGCCTCGTTCCTGATCAGCCTGGCCTCGCCCTACAACTGGATCATGAAGGCGGACATCCTGGCCAAGGACATCCGCTGGTACGAGACGAACGTGATGGGCACCGGCCCCTTC
>JBKKCN010000285.1:0-2884 GCA_046712525.1 Candidatus Rokuibacteriota bacterium | reverse complement strand
ATCCTGCTCTTTCTGCACGCGGACACGCGGCTACCCGCCGGCGCCGGCGCCGCCATCGAGACGGCGCTCGCCGATCCCACCGTCATCGGCGGCCGCTTCGACGTCCGGCTCGACAGCCCGCGGCCGCTGCTCGGCGTCGTGGGATGGATGATGAACCAGCGCTCGCGCCTGTCGGGGATCTCCACGGGCGACCAGGGGATCTTCGTGTGGCGCGCGGTGTTCGAGGAGATCGGCGGCTATGCCGACATCCCGCTCATGGAGGACGTCGACCTCACGCGGCGCCTCAAGCGGCGCGGCCGTCTGGCCGCCCTGCGGCTACGCGTCACGACGTCTGCGCGGAAGTGGGACCAGGAGGGCGCCGTGCGTACGATTGCTCTGATGTGGACGCTGCGCCTGCTGTATGCGCTCGGTGTGTCACCGGCGCGGTTGCACCGCTGGTACTACGGGCGCGCCGGCTGAAGCGTCGCGCGGCGGCGGGCGAGCCGTGCCTCGTCCGCGGCCCGCCAGAGATACCACGCCGCGGTGGAGCGGTAGGGCTTCCAGCGCTCGCCATATTCGCGCAGCGCGTTCACCGACGGCGGTGCCGCGAGGCCGAAGGCGGCACGGTACCCGTCGCGCACCCCGAAATCGTCCACGGGCAGCACGTCGGGCCGTCCGAACGTGAACATCAGCAGCATCTCGACCGTCCACCGTCCCACGCCGCGAATGGCCGTGAGCCGCTCGATGATCTCCTCGTCGCTCATGAGCACCGCCGCGCGCCGGGTGGGCACCTTGCCCGCCGCCGCGTGACGGGCGATGTCCTTGATCGCGAGCGCCTTGGCGCGCGAGAGGCCGGCGCGCCTGAGCGTAGTGGGGCGTACGGCGAGAACGGTCGCCGGCGCGGGAAAACGGCCGTCGTCACAGCAGGCGATGACGCGGCCCAGGATGGTCTCGGCGGCCCGTCCGTTGAGCTGCTGGTGGGTCACCGCCCGCACCAGTGCCTCGTACGGCGACCGCCGGTGGACGACCAGCGTGCAGGGACCGATGCGCCGGATGAGCCGGCGCATCACCGGGTCCTTCGACAGGTGCGCCACGGCCGGGGAGCTCGGCATCGCAGTCTCTATATCACGCCCCACGCTGCCTTGACACCGATACGGCCGCCGCATACGTTACCGCTCATCACGATCCACCCAGGAGGCGAGCGATGATCCGCATGTCCGTGATGTACCCGACGAGCGCAGGCAAGAAGTTCGATTACGACTACTACGCCAACAAGCACATGGCGCTCGTGAAGCAGCGCATGGGCTCGTCACTGTTGCGGTGCGAGGTCGACAAGGGCGTGGCGGGTGGCGCTCCCGGCGCGCCGGCGCCGTTCACCGCCATCGGCCACCTCTACTTCAACAGCATGGCCGACCTCCAGGCCGTGATGGCGCCGCACGGCAAGGAGCTGATGGCCGACGTGCCGAACTTCGACATCACGCCCCAGATGCAGATCAGCGAGGTCATCGCCTGAGACATGGCCGCCGCCTATGACGTGATCGTGGTGGGGGGCGGCAACGCCGCCCTGTGCGCGGCGCTGTCGGCCCGCGAGGCGGGCGCCCGCGTGCTCGTGCTCGAGAAGGCGCCCGAGACGTGGCGGGGCGGCAATTCCTTCTTCACCGCGGGCGGCTTTCGCTTCGCGTTCAAGTCCTTCGACGAGCTGCGCGCGATCGTGGGGGACATGTCCGACGAAGAGGCGGCGTCCATGGAGGTCGATCCGTACACCGAGGACCAGTACTACGACGACCTCATGCGCGTCACCGAAGACCTCGCCGATCCCGACCTCGCCTTGCTGCTCGTCCGTGAGTCGCAGCCGACGGTGCGCTGGATGCGCGAGCGCGGCGTGCGCTGGATTCCGATGTTCGGCCGGCAGGCGTACAAGGTGGAGGGCCGCTTCCGCTTCTGGGGCGGCCTCGTGCTGGAAGCGGTGGGCGGGGGCGCCGGGCTCGTGGACATGGAGTACGTCTCGGCGGCCAAGGCCAGCATCGACGTGCGCTTCGAGGCCAAGGCCTCGGATCTCGTCACTGACGATCGCGGCCGCGTCACGGGGGTGATCGTGCGCACGTCCGAAGGGAAGGAAACGATCGCCGCCCACGCGGTCGTGCTGGCGGCGGGCGGCTTCGAGGCCAACCCCGAGATGCGCGCGCGCTACCTGGGGCCGAACTGGGACCTCGCCCGCGTGCGCGGCACCCCGTACAACACGGGCGATGCCATCCGCATGGCGCTCGACATCGGCGCGCAGCCATGGGGACACTGGAGCGGCTGTCACTCCGTGGCGTGGGACTACAACGCCCCCTGGCACGGCGACCGCAAGGTCGGCGACGGCTTCCAGAAGCACTCGTACCCGGTCGGCCTCATCGTGAACAACCGCGGCGAGCGCTTCGTGGACGAGGGCGCCGACTTCCGCAACTACACCTACGTGAAGTACGGCCGCACCATCATCGACCAGCCCCGCCGCGCCGCCTTCCAGATCTTCGACCAGAAGGTCCTGCACCTGCTGCGCGAGGAGTACCGCATCCGCGAAGTCACGAAGGCGGAGGACATGACGCTGGAGGGCCTCGCGCGCAAGCTGGAGATCGACGTCGCCGGGTTCGTGGACACGATCACCAAGTACAACGCCGCCGTGCAGCCGGGTACGTATAACCCTGCGATCAAGGACGGTAAGGGCACGCTCGGGATCACGCCTCCGAAGTCGAACTGGGCGCTGCCACTCGATTCACCGCCATACGTCGGGTTCGCGGTCACCACCGGGATCAGCTTCACGTTCGGTGGGCTGCGGATTACGCCGCAGGGGCAGGTGATGGATATGGAGCAGCGGGTGATTCCCGGGTTGTATGCGGCGGGGGAGCTGGTGGGTGGATTGTTC
>JBKKCN010000284.1:0-7775 GCA_046712525.1 Candidatus Rokuibacteriota bacterium | reverse complement strand
GCTCGAGAAAAGGCCGTGCACGTAGGTGCCGACCACGTTGCCCCGCGGGTTCACCGCGCCCTCGCCGTCCTCTGTCGGGATGCCGCCGCGCTCGAGCGCGGCGAAGACGGCGGGCGCGCCGCCGCGCTCCGTGCGCCCCGCGTGAATCTCGTAGCCCGAAACCGTGACACCGGCGGCGCCCGCGAGAAAGCCGGCAGTGCCACTCACGCGCGCGCGCACCTCCACCGTCGTCTTGCGTCCGACGAACGCGGTGACGGCGGGCAGAAGTCCCAGGCCCGCTACGCTGTCCTCCTGCGACTCCACGTGCTCGGGGTCGAGCACCCAGGCGCCGAGCATCTGGAACCCGCCGCAGATGCTGAGCACGGGCCTGCCCGCCGCCGCCGCCGCCGACACCGCCTCCGCGAAGCCGCGCTCGCGCAGCCAGCGCAGATCGGCCATCGTGCTCTTGGTGCCCGGCAGCACGATGAGGTCTGCACTCACGAGCTGAGCCGGCTCCTGCACGAAGCGAACGCGCCCCCCCGCCTCCCGCGCGAGCGGCTCGAAGTCGTCGAAGTTGGCGATCCTCGGCAGACGGATGACGCCCACCTCAACCTCGGGGCGGACGATCGGAAATTCCTCGCCGTCGCGGGCGAGGTGCCCCCATTCGGACAGATCGAGCGAGTCTTCGGCGGGCATCAACCGCTCGGTGATGTACGGGACGACGCCGAGGACGGGGACGGATGTGCGCGCCGTGAGGTCGTCGAGACCGGAAGCGAGCAGCGAGCGGTCGCCGCGGAACTTGTTCACGATGAAGCCGGCGACGCGGGCGCGGTCGGCGACGTCGAGCAGCGCCAGCGTGCCCACCAAAGCGGCGAAGACACCGCCGCGATCGATGTCGCCCACGAGCAGCACGGGCGCCTCCGCCATCCGCGCGATGCGCATGTTGACGCAATCCGTGGCGGCGAGGTTGATCTCGGCGGGGCTGCCCGCGCCTTCGATGACGACGACGTCGTGCGCGCGGCGCAGCCGCTGCAGGCACGCGGCCACCGTGGGCATGAGTGCGGGCAGCATGCGTCGGTACTCGAGAAAGCCGACGGTGGCCACGACGCGCCCCATCACGATGACCTGCGAGCGGTCGTCGCCCTCGGGCTTGAGAAGGATCGGGTTGTGATCGACGCTCGGCGCGGCGCCCGCCGCCTCCGCCTGCGCCGCCTGCGCGCGGCCGATCTCGCCGCCATCGGCGGTGACGGCGGCGTTGAGCGACATGTTCTGCGATTTGAACGGTGCCACTCGGTAGCCTGCCGAGGCGAAGATCCGACACAGCGCCGCCGTGAGCAGGCTCTTGCCGACGCCCGAGCTCGTCCCCTGCACCATGAGGCACGGCGCGAGCCCGCTCACGGCGTGTCCTCGAGCGCCGCGCGCAGGCGGTCGGCAGAAACGTCCCAGCGATTCTCGAAGACGAGCGAGGCGAGCGGCAGCCGGGCACGCCACCCTGCGCGCTCGAGGTCCGGCGACTCCTGGAAGTCGGAGACGTAGCCGACGCAGAGGTACGCGATCGGCAGCACGCCCACCGGAATGTCCAGGCACTTGCGCAACGCATCCGGCTGCACGATGCTCACCCACCCCACGCCCACGCCTTCCCCGCGCGCCGCGAGCCAGAAGTTCTGGACGGCGCAGCACGTCGAGTAGACGTCCGTCTCGCGCACGGCGCTGCGCCCGAGCACGTGCGGCCCTCCACGGTGCGGATCACAGGTGACGCACAGGTTCAGCGGCGTGTCGAGGATGCCCTCCAGCTTGAGCGCGAGGAACTCGGAGCGGCGCGGCTCCTCGTAGTGCCGGGCGGCGCGGGCCCGCTCACGGAGAAAGGCGTCGCGCACGCGCGCCCTCACGTCGCGTTCCCGCACCACGATGAAGTTCCACGGCTGCATGAACCCGACGGAGGGCGCCGCGTGCGCGGCTTGCAGCAGTCGGGCCAGCACGGCGTCGGGCACAGGGTCGGGCAGGAACTCGCTCCGCACGTCCCGCCGCTCGTGAATGGCGCGGTAGAGGCCGCGCCGCTCCTCCGGCGGCAAGGCATGGACGCCGCTCACGCCGCGGGCGCCGCGCACGCGTCCACGAACGCGCGCGCCAGAGACGGATTGGACGCAAAGTGAATGTGCACGTAGCTGGCGAGCGTACGCCGGATGAGGTAGCCCTCCTCGCGCGTGCTCCCGTCCGGCGACGTCAGCGTGTAGACGCGCGCGACCTCGGCCGGCACCGGCTCCAGCGTGGAGAAATGAAACTCCTGGCCGCGCGCCCTCGTCCCTTGCCCGCCGAGGAGCCCCCGCGCCGTCAGCGTCACCTCGGTGTAGCCAAGGCTCATGCGCGGTGGTCGCATGCTCACGCGCGACGGCAGGACGCCCACCATCGGATGCTCCACGCCGTCGCCGTCCACGAGGCTTTCGGCGAGGAGCATGAGGCCCCCGCACTCGGCGTAGATCGGCCTTCCCGCCTCCGCGAACCGCCGCACCGCCTTGCGCATCGTGATGTTGTCGGCGAGCGCGCGTGCGTGCACCTCCGGATAGCCGCCGCCGATGTACAGCCCATCGACATCGGGCAGCTCGCCGTCGGCGAGCGGGCTCCAGAAGACGAGGGCGGCACCTGCCTCGCGCAGGCGATCGAGATTGTCCGCGTAGTAGAACTGGAAGGCGGCGTCGCGGGCGACGCCGATCGTCACCCGGGGCGCGGTGGCTCGCGCCGGCATGGCCGCTACGCGCGGCAGCGTCGCCGCCGCCGCCCACAGCGCATCGAGGTCGATGCGCTGCCGCACTTCGTCGCCGAGCCGGCGGCGCCGCGCCGGAGTGAGCGGTCCTTCCGCCGCGGTGACGAGCCCGAGGTGGCGCTCCGGAAGCGCGAGGGCGGCATCATGGGGAATGGCCCCGATCAAGGGCGCGTGACACGCCGCGCGCACCGCCTGCGACACCCAGCGTGCATGCGTGTCGCCGCCGACGCGGTTGGCGATGACGCCCACGATATGCACGTCGGGATCGAAGCGCTCGAAACCGAGCGCGACAGCGGCCGCGCTGCGTGCCTGCGCGGCGGCATCGAGTACGAGCACGACGGGCGCGTGCAGCCACTTGGCGATCTGCGCAGTGGAGCCGTCGTCCCCGGCGCCGTCCACGCCGTCGTAGAGACCCATGACGCCCTCCACGATGCACATGTCGGCGTCGGCCCCACGCGTGGCGACCGTTCGAATGACTTCGTCGCGCGAACACATCCATCCATCGAGGTTGTAGGAGGGCCGGCCCGTCACCAGCGCGTGAAAGCCGGGGTCGATGAAGTCAGGGCCGACCTTGAACGCCTGCACCGTGAGCCCGCGGCCGCGGAAGGCCTCGAGAAGTCCCAGGGTGACGGATGTCTTGCCCACCCCGCTCGCAGCGCCCGCGACGACGAGGATCCGGCTCACGAGCGAGTATCGACGCCGGCCGACTTGAACGTGGCCATGTCCGTGTACGCCAGCGCCGCCGCGCGGGCGAGATGGATGAAGAGCGCGGCGCCCGTCCCTTCCCCGAGCCGCATCGACAGGTCCAGATACGGGACGAGGCCGAGGTGACGGAGGGCGATGTCGTGGCCGGGCTCCGTGGAGCGGTGCGAGGCGAAGAGCGCGTCGCGCGCGGCGGGCGCCAGGGTGAGCGCGGCCACGGCCGCCGCGCCCGCAATGAACCCGTCGAGCGCGACCGGCACGCGATGCGCGGCTCCGGCGAGGATTACGCCCATCAGGCCCGCGATCTCGAACCCGCCCACCTTGGCGACGACGTCCACACCGTCGGCAGCGTCGGGAGCGTTCACCGCCAGCGCGCGGCGCACCACCTCGACCTTGGCGCGCCAGGCCGTCTCGTCCACGCCCGTCCCGCGGCCGGTCACCGCCTCTGGAGGCTCGCCCGTGATGGCCGAGGTCATCGCGCTCGCCGCCGTGGTGTTGCCGATTCCCATGTCTCCGGTGGCGAGCAGATCGGCGCCCGCCGCGATCGCCTCCTCGGCGAGGTGCGCGCCGGACTCCAGGGCGGCGATCGCCTGCGCGCGCGTCATGGCGGGACCGCGCGCGATGTTCTGCGTGCCGGGCCCGAAGCTCACGCGCACGAGGCCCGGAAGGAGTTCGATGGGGTTCGCGACACCGAAGTCGGCGACGACGACGCGGGCGCCTGCCTGCCGCGCGAGGACGTTGATGGCGGCGCCGCCCCGCAGGAAGTTTTCCACCATCTGCCCGGTCACCGATTGCGGATAAGCGCTCACACCTTCGGCCACCACCCCGTGGTCGGCGGCGAACGTGAACACGACCGGCTTCGCGACCCTGGGCGCGAGCCCCGTCAGCATCACGATTCGCGCCGCGATCTCCTCCAGACGCCCCAGGCTGCCCGCCGGCTTGGTCAGCTCGTCGAGGTGGCGGCGGGCGAGGGCACCGGCGCGCGGGTCAGCGGGAGTGATGGCCGCGAGCAGCCCCGCGAGCGACATCATGGCTTGATCGCCAGCGGCAGCCCGGCCACCATGAGCACGACACGATCGCACGCCGCCGCCAGGCGCTGGTTCACGGCGCCGAGCGCGTCGCGAAAGCGGCGCCCATCTTCCGTGGACGGGTGCACCCCTTCGCCCACTTCGTTGGACACCAGCGTGATGTCGATCGCGCTCCGCGCCACGCAGGCAGCGAGGCCCTCGCCCGCCTTCACGATGGCGCCCTCGTCGTCTCCGCGCAGGAGGAGGTTTGCGACCCACACGGTGACGCAGTCGACGATGATCCGGTCGACGCCGGCGCAATCATCGAGCCGCCTGACGAGGTCGATCGGCTCTTCGATGGTGCGCCAGCCGCCCGGGCGCTCGGCCTGGTGGCGCGCGATGCGGGTGACCATCTCGGCGTCGCGCGGCTCGGCGGTGGCGACGAACGCCACGCGCGCGCCGGAAGGGATGCCGGTGATCGCGAAGCGGCTCTTGCCGCTACGCACGCCTCCGAGGATCAACAGTGACGTCGCCACGCTCCCGGGTCCTCCCGCGAAGACCGGTGATCGATGATGCGCGCGCGGGCAGGTCTCCTGGCTCTCGGATCGTCCTACTCCCCGCGCCTTCCCGACCTCACGGTCAGTGGCGTTCGCGGGTTTCGTCCCCGATTACAGTGACGGGGTCGCGGCGGTTTCACACCGCCTTCCCTGGGCCCTCAAGGGCATCCCGGGCGCGAACAACGGCCAGACGGTAACAGATGTGGGCGCTACCGGCAATCGAGGAGCGCCACGGCTACGAGGTTGTGAAGAAATCCGTAGGACCGGGGCACACAAGGCAGCGACACTGCGCGCATGAACGACACGCTCTTCCCGCTGCCGGAACCGAACGAGCGACGGAGTGAGCCGGAGCATAGTGAGCCCCGGGTCCAGCGGCCGAATCGGACCCAGGTGCAACTGCGGCCGGTCGATCTCGAAGGGCTGCTGCCGGCGGATCACCGCGCGCGCGTGGTGTGGGAGTTCGTCGAAGGCTTGGACCTGACCGCGCTTTACGCGCAGATCAAGGCGGTGGAAGGCCACGCGGGGCGTCCGGCCATCGACCCGGCGATCCTGATGGCGTTGTGGCCTGTACGCCACGCTGGAGGCGGTGGGCAGCGCGCGCGCGCTGGACCGGTTGTGCGAGGAGCACCACGCGTATCGCTGGCTGGCCGGGGGCGTGGCGCTGAACTACCACACGCTGGCGGATTTCCGGGTGGGGCACGGCGACGTGCTGGATGAGCTGCTCACGACGGGGGTGGCGGCGCTCATGGCGGACGGGGCCGTGGAGCTGACGCGGGTCGCGACCGACGGCGTCAAGGTGCGGGCGAGCGCGGGGGCGGGGTCATTTCGGCGCGGCGAGCGGCTGGACCAACTGCTGGCGGAGGCGACGGCGCAGGTGGAGCAGCTGCGCCGCGAGGCCGATACGGATCCGGCGGCCACGACGCGCCGGCAGGCCGCGGCGCGCCAGCGCGCGGCTGAGGAGCGGCGGCAGCGGGTGGCGACCGCGCTGAAGGAGGTGCCGGCGGTGGCGGCGCGCCGCAAGAAGGCGGGCGTCAAAGGCCCGGCGCGGGCGTCGACGACGGACCCCGACGCGCGCGTGATGAAGATGGCGGATGCCGGCTACCGGCCGGCGTTCAATGCCCAACTGACGGCGACCACGGGCAGTCAGGTCATCGTCGGCGTGGACGTCGTGGCCGCGGGCACGGATCTCGGCCAATTGGGGCCGATGGTGGAGCAGCTGCGGAGCCGCTATGGCCGGGCGCCCGACGAAGTGTTGGCCGATGGCGGCCCAAGCGATCTACCGCGAGCGCGCGGCGTCGAGTGAATGCGTGAACGCCCTGGCGCGCAATCGCGGGCTGCACCGGTTCGCGGTGCGCGGGCTGCGCAAGGTGCGCGCGGTGCTGCTCTGGTTTGCCCTCGCCCACAATCTGATGCGGACCGTCGCGCTGCGGCAGGCGGTCCCCGCGACCGTCTAAGGTCCCCCGCGGCGCCCCCGCGGTATCTTCGTCCGCGGTCGCTGACCTCGTTGCCTACGATCCGGGTCCCATCGCCTGCCGGTCCCGATGGGGACTGTACCCCGTCCTCATCTACCCAATGGACCTCCCTCGGTGGCTTTCCCGTCGATTGCTTCACAACCTCTACGCCGGGGCGCTGCCGAGCGTGGGGGGCTTGGGGACCCGTCGAGGTCCCCATTCAGATCGATCGAGCGACCCGGCTTCGCCGGGCCGCTTCGAGCGTAAAGGGGGATTGGGGGCCCTTCGAGGTCCCCATGTAAATCACGCGGCCAGCAGCTCGCAGACGCGCCGGCAGATCTCGGGTGGCTCCTGAGGCTTGGGCAGCCACGCCTGGAAGTCGCTCGCGTCTGCGGGCTCGGTGACGGAGGCGGTCACCGCCATGATGGGCGTGTCGCCTCCCGCCGCCGGCGGCAGCGCGCGGATCTGTCGCATCAGCCAGCGGCCGTCTTCGCCGGGCATCTCGATGTCACTCACCACCAAAGAGGGCCGCTCGCGCAGGAAGGCATCGAACCCCTCGCGCGCGCTGCAGGTGGCTTCGACGGCGGCGCCGCAGCCCGTGAGCAGGATCTCCATCAGCTCACGCGCGTCCGAGTCATCGTCGACGACGAGCACGCGCACACCCGCAAGCTTGCCGTTAGGCCACCAGCGGCCCTCCAACGCGCGCGGGCTCACGCTACGCTCCCGGGCTCTTCGATACCTTCTATCGCCTCGTGATCAACGATGTACGGCAGACGGAGGTGCTCGAGGTCCGCCAGCTCGTCACGATCGTGGTCAACGAGTCCGTCGTCGCGCTGTACGTTCGGCTCTGGCATTATGCGCCTCCCTTGGATATTGGAGACTTGGAGGGGGGTGAGCCCTCGGAGTCTCCGCACCCACCCACAAGGGGGCAAGTCGAGTGCCATTGAGATCAACCGGTGGTTGTAGTTTTGGCCTTGTCCGAATAGCTCACGGCGAGGCCCGCCGCCGCATCGGACTGGATGCCGAAGGGCGGGATTGGATAGCGGAGCCCGTTCTTGCTCAACGCGGCCAGTCCCTGCAGTACTCCCGGCAAAAAGCGCGGAGGAATCGCCATGAGGAGCTCGTCGTCGGCGACGCCACCGTAGCGACGCTCGGCGTAACACGGGATCGTAAGGGCGGGCTCGCCGGTCTTCAGCGCCTTGCCCCACGAATCCGCGCACGCGGATTCGCCCACCGACGTGAACGAGAGCTTTTTGTAACCCGTCCATTGCAGGCCGTTGATGAAGAAGATCATCTGGCCGGGCGTGCCGTAGATCAG
>JBKKCN010000283.1:0-6994 GCA_046712525.1 Candidatus Rokuibacteriota bacterium | reverse complement strand
ATGGGCTGCGCGCTGCCCGAGGGCGCCACCGGCCAGAACATCGCGCGGCAGGCGGCGCTGCGCGCCGGGCTTCCCGTGACCACGGCCGGCGTCACCGTCAACCGCTTCTGCTCCTCGGGCATGCAGGCGATCGCGATGGCGGCGCAGCGCGTGATCGTGGACAAGGTGCCGATCATGGTGGCGGGCGGCCTGGAGTCGATCAGCCTCGTCCAGAACGAGAACTTCAACGCGCACCGCCTCCACGACGAATGGCTGGACGACTACAAGCCCGACGTCTACATGCCGATGATCCTGACCGCGGAAACCGTCGCCACGCGCTACTACGTCACGCGCGAGGCGCAGGACGAGTACGCGCTCGTCAGCCAACAGCGCACGGCGGCGGGGCAGCAGGCGGGCCGCTTCGACGCCGAGATCGTGCCCATGACGACGAAGAAGATCGTGCAGGACAAGGCCACCGGCGAGACGCGCATCGAGGAGGTCACGCTCAAGCAGGACGAGGGCAACCGTCCCGATACCACCGCGCAGGGGCTGTCCGCGCTCAAGCCGGTCACCGGCGAGAAGGGCCACATCACCGCCGGCAACGCCAGTCAGCTCTCTGACGGCGCCTCCGCGTGCGTGGTCATGGACGCCAAGCTCGCCGAGCGCAGGGGCATCAGGCCGCTCGGGATCTACCGCGGTCTCGCCGTCGCCGCCTGTGAGCCGGACGAGATGGGCATCGGCCCCGTGTTCGCGGTGCCGCGCCTGCTGGAGCGCTTCGGACTCACGATGGACGACATCGGCCTCTGGGAGCTGAACGAGGCCTTCGCGGTGCAGGTCGTCTACTGCCGCGACAAGCTGGGCATCCCGATGGACAAGCTCAACGTCGACGGCGGCGCCATCTCCATCGGTCATCCCTACGGCATGTCGGGCTCGCGCATGGTCGGCCACGCGCTCATCGAGGGCAAGCGCCGCCGCGTGAAGTACGTGGTGTGCACGATGTGCATCGGCGGCGGCATGGGCGCCGCGGGTCTGTTCGAAGTCGTGTAGTCGGCCGAGGCGCGCGCTACGGCCGCGCGCCCATGCGTACACTCATTCGTGGAGGCTCGATCGTCGGCTTCGAGAGCACCTGGGAAGTCGTCGTCCGAATAGCGCGCCCTCGTCTTCGACGACGACCCGTCTGCGACGTGGGCAGCCTTCGAGGGCATCGGGGAGGTGCACCACCATACTCTGCCGCCCAGTTTTGGAAGCACGACCTCTATTTGCAGACGCGGTCGGGTAGCCTACATGTCGCCCGACCCGGCACGGTGCGGCGCCAAGACGCGGGGCGCTCGGACACCGCCTGCCATTGATTCAGCACACCTCACGAGCGGAACGCACGAAATCTCGGAAACGGCCCAAATCGTGTTCCCAAAAGACACTCAGCCCATACCGATTCTGGGCCTGAACTAGATTTCGGAGCTTATAGACCCCCGAAAGAACCACCGCCGGAATCACTGTTTCCCCAAGCGCTGCAGTGAGACGCGCCGCCTTACCGCCCGCTTCGCGAAGCAATCGCTTAACAGAGTTCACGCTGCTATTCGAAACCTTACACTCGACGACGAGCAGCCGGTCGTCACTGAGGCGTATGGCTACGTCAGCCTGGATGCCGGCAACCTGCGTGCCCGCAGAGTAGTGAGCAACGGGCAGGTGGTGGATCGCTGTGATTTCTCTCACCACGTGTTTCGTGTAGTGCTCGTCGCGGAGAAGTTCTTCCACCGCCGCTTGTTGGCGACGGCTACCGACCATCCTCGTCAATGTTCGCATCCGTTCGATCGCCCCGATGCTGGCTGTCCACCTGATGGCGACGTCGCGTTCCGCTGCTGTTGGTGGTTGGCCCGTATCAAGCCAAGGAAAACGCGTCGGATCCCACCCGGATTCCAACACAGGCAGGATAGCGTGAAGCAAGGCGACGTTAAGGCGACGTCTTCCCGCGACCGAAGTTCCTGAGACTGTCTCTAGGTCGTCCTGACTCCAAGGCGGCACGGCCAAGAAACGAGCGATGTCGACGACAGGAGGCTCGAAGAGCGTCGCAGGGGTGAACCGTGCTAGATCGTCCGTGGCTTGGAAAAGGCGTTCTACTTGCCCAACGCAGGCGTCGAACTCCCTCCGATACTCGACGGCTTGCGATTCTCGCCGCCACGCGATGAAGCGTCTGAGTGCCTCTAATCGTTGCTCGTCGAGCTGCGTTTCGTTCCAGAGGACGCGCTCTATCAAATGGCTTCGCAGAGCGTGAAGCTCATCGCAGCGCTCACGGCGCGCGGCGAGCGCTCGACTGCGTCTCTTCCGATCCCAAGCCCTTCAGCCTTCGGGCGCTTGAGTTCCGTGACGCTTGACTCAGAAGAACCGCGGCCCGACTTGGACCGTTCCGGCGCTGCTCTCGTGTTGTATACGCGATCGCGCTGATGAACTCCGCTGGAAAAGGGGCGGACTCGGCCTTCCGTCTACGGACGCGGGCCAGAGCTGAGATGACACTGTGCCCCAAAACTTCACCGAAGATCGCAGGCACAGCGTTTCCGATTTGCCGGAACCGGCTCGCTGCGTTGCCCTCGAATCGCCACTCGGTCGAAAAACCTTGAAGCCCTGCACATTCTATGTGAGTCAAGCGGCGGAGCGACCCGTCCTTCAGCCTGATCCAGTCTTGGGTGCTCGCAGCGGTGACCGTACGCGCGGGCTTGCTCCGATCAGCAATGAATGTGCCTTGCTTGTAGCCCCAGTGTCCTCCCGGGCGCGTGGCCTCGCGGGCGCCCGGGCTTTTCAGTCCGGAACCATCCCGGACCTTCGCCAACTGCTTTGCCAGCGAGGCCGAAGGTCTGACGACTTCGCGCGCCGATGGTTCCGTTTGGTTAGTGAGAAACTCTTGGAGGGTAATCCAAGGAAGCGGTGAGCCTGGGAACAGGCTTCCGCTTGAACACTCGCCGTGAGTCGGTTCCGGGAACTGCGGCAACGGAGAGTTCCGCGTTGCCAACATAAAGCAACGCACGCGACGCTGAGACGCCCCGAAGTCCGCTGCGTTCAACAAGGCGAAGCTCGTCGCATAGCCGATACTTTCGAATGCGCTTCGGACGAGCGCCAGTGCTTCTCCTGGCTCGCCGCGAGGTCCCCGGGCGGTGACTAAGCCGCGAACGTTCTCGAATAGGATAAAACGCGGCTGCATCTCGTCCGCGATCCGGACGAAATGCTCAAACAAGCGTCCCCGTGGATCGTGGACTGAAAGCATCTTGCCAGCGCTACTAAAGGGCTGGCATGGCGGGCCGCCTGCTAGAAGTTCCGGCACCCAGTAACGCCCACCGTCCGGTGGTCGAAGAGCCTTTGCCGTGACGTGTTCGATCGACGCGAACTGAATCTTGGTGTTCTCAAGGAAGTGATGCTCCTCAGTTCCGGGGATTGGAAGGCGGGCTTTTTGGTTCGTCTCAAGAGTCCGAATGCAGTCCGCGTCATTGTCCACGGCCGCGACGATCGTAAAACCCGCCCGCTCAAGGCCGATGTCCAGCCCGCCCGCACCTGTGAAGAGAGAAACTGCTGTCGGCCTGCAGGGGTCAGATTCCATCTGTGGACCGCTTCCGACGCGAAGTTCTGTAGGCATGGCACGCGCCTTTGATCGGGCAGATGACACAGCGGGGATTCCGGGTTCGGCACACGAGTGCGGCGTGATCGAGGAGGGCCCAGTTGAACTCTGGCACGCCTCTCTTCGGCAGACACTGTTCGGCTAGTTTCGGGATCTTAAGCTGCGACGTGGGTCGGAGACCAAAATAGCGGGAAAAGACGCGCACGACATTACTGTCTACGATAGCGGTGCGCTCGCCGAAGGCGAAGCAGCGAACTGCCGCCGCCGTGTACTCGCCAACACCGGGGAGACTTAGCAGTGCGTCTCGCCGACGCGGTACTCGCCCACCGTGCCGGGCAAGAAGCGCATCGGACAGATTCTTGAGAGTACGTGTGCGACTCTGCAAGCCCAAAGGTCGGATCAGGGAACGCAAGGTGCCCGAGTGTGCGGCCGCACAGCGTCGCGGCGTTCCAAATCGCCGCATTATTTCCGGATAGTAAAGCCGAACCTTCGGCGCGAGCGTTTTCTGGAGGAGAACTTCCGCGACCAGCACCCGAAAAGGATCGCGTGTGCGTCGCCAGGGAAAGTCCCGAGCGTTTTCGGCGAACCAGCGCTGGAGTCCTCGGCGCAGCACCACTCGCTGACGGCCCTCCGATGTCGAGGATCCTTTTCGTGCCCGCGGCCGGTGGCGTCCGCCATCACTGTCGGTCCGACTGTACCTGAGGATATCGATCGCTTTCAAGACCTCATCGCAACATCTGGGGTACCGGGGGCACCACGACAGCGAGATACGGTATCCGAGAGGAGGCGGCTAGAACATCCGATTCAAGTCCCGTCTCCACAAGAAGTAGCGACCGACGACGTGATCAGGCGCCCTTCCTGGTCCTTCAGGTCGCACGGGGGTCGCAAACCAAGTCGGGCGTACCTGCGAGCAGGAGCATTGCGCGGGTGAGCACCAAGGTCAAGGGTATCGGCGGCATGCTTCGACGGGCCCCTTCGTGCTCGTATTCATCGTCGGCGCATGGCCGCCCGCGCGGCGCGACCTGCGGTCGAACGAGGGCTGAGAAATGACAACGACCTCCCCCAGACATCAGGAGGCCGTTGTCCCACGCGTACGGAGCGACCGCGCTACTTCTTGTCGGCCGGAGCCTGGCGCGGGCTCGCCGCCGGGCTCAGGTCACGAGAGACTTGCCGCCGTTCCCAGCGCGGGGCCTTCTCGAGTTTCGACTGGTCCATCGTGACGACCGCCTTGGAGCCCTTGTGCTGCGCGCTCAGCGAGATGTCCGAGAACGGCACCACGACCTTGGTCTCCCCGACGCCCAGGAGGCCGCCGAGGCCCACCACCACGTGGGTGACGGCGCCGGTCTTGGGATCGATGAGAAGCTGGTCGATCTCGCCGATGTCCTTGCCCTCGGCATTCTTGATGCGCGTACCGATGAGCTCGCCCGACGTGTGCAGGCCCTCAGGGGCCACCCACGCCTCGCGCGGCGGTGCTGCCGGTTTCGCTGCCGGCCGATCCGCGGCAGGCCGGTCCGCGGGTGGCCGGCTCGTCTGCGCGATTCCGTCCGTCACGAAGCAGAACGTGAGAAGCGAAGGTACGACGGTTGCTGCCAGTAACTTTTTCATGACGAGTCCTCCTCCAAGAGTCGTAGGAGGAGCAACGCAGGTGCCAGCAGACGACCTTTAGCCGGCGCGCGGAGCCAGGATGGCCCAGGCTGATTCCGCGAGCGGGCGCGCGCGGTTACCGCGCTCGCGCGCGTTGGGATCGTTGGCGGTGCCGGCGATGGCGCGACCCATGATTCCCTGCGCGATGGCGGAAAGGCGAAACATGGCAAAGGCGATGTAAAAATCCCAGTCGGCGATGGACTCGCGTCCCGTGCGACGGCAGTAGGCGGCCACGTACGCCTCCTCCGTGGGGAGGCCGAGCGCGTCGAGGTCCTTGTCGCGCAGCCCTTCCCATTCCTTCGACATCCGATACGGCAGGCAGTTGTAGCCGAGATCGGCGAGGGGATGGCCGAGCGTGCACAGCTCCCAGTCCAGCACCGCCGCCACGCGCGGCTCCGTGGGATGCACGATGAAGTTGCCCGGCCGGTAGTCGCCGTGCACGAGGGTGGTGTGATCGTCGGCGGGAATGTTGTTCGGCAGCCATTCGATGAGCCGCTCCATCGCCTCGATCTTCTCCGTCTCCGAGGCGCGATACTGCGACGACCAGCGGTGGATCTGGCGCGCGTAGTAATTACCGGGGCGCCCGAAGTCGGCGAGGCCGAGCGCCTGCCAGTCCACGCGGTGCAGTCGGGCGAGGACGTCGTTCATGTCGTCGTAGATGGCGGCGCGCTCCCGGGGGCCGATTCCCGCCAGCTCGGGATCGCGGAAGATGCGCCCCCGCACGTAGTCCATGACGTAGAAGGGCGTGCCGATGACGGCCGCCGCCTCGCAGTAGGCGTAGGTGCGCGGCACAGGGACCCCCGTCCCCGCCAGCGCGGTGATGATGCGGTACTCGCGATCGACGGCGTGCGCGGAGGGCAGCAGCTTGCCCGGCGGCTTGCGGCGCAGGACGTATTCGCGCTCGCCCGCCGATAGGTAATACGTCGGGTTGGACTGGCCGCCGCGGAACTGGCTCACCTCGAGCGGGCCGGAAAATCGCTCCACGTGGTCGCGCATCCAGCGCTCGAGGGCCGCCACGTCGAAGCGGTGGGCGTCGAGGACTTCGGCGGTGCCTTCGATCATCGGTGCCGGCGAGTATACGCGATCCCGCGAGGCCGCCTCCCTGCCGGGGTAAGATGGCACCCGCGGGTATAGTGGCCTTCGAGGGAGGATCGAGCATGCACGTCGGAATGGCCGCCGTCTTTCAGAATCCCGGCCAGGCACGGAGCGACCGGGACGTGTACTTCAACGAGCTACGGCTGGCCGATCTCGCGGAGCCGCTCGGCTTCCAGTCGATCTGGGGCGTGGAGCATCACTTCACCGACTACACGATGTGCCCCGACGTGCTGCAGTTCCTCACCTACATGGCGGGACGCACGCAGCACACCCAGCTCGGCTCCATGGTGGTCGTCCTGCCGTGGCACGATCCCATGCGCGTGGCCGAGGAAGTCTCGATGCTCGACAACATCTCGGGAGGCCGCCTCATCTTCGGCATGGGGCGTGGCGCGGGCAAGGTGGAGTTCGACGGGTTCCGGCTCCCCATGGACGAGTCGCGCGCGCGCTTCGTGGAAGCGGCCGAGATGCTGCTGCGCGGCCTCGAGAGCGGCTACTGCGAGTACGACGGCACCTACATCAAGCAACCGCGCGCCGCCATCCGGCCCGCGCCCTTCAAGTCGTTCCGCGGCCGTACGTACGCGGCGGCGGTGTCGCCGGAGTCGGTGCCCATCATGGCCAAGCTCGGCATCGGCATGCTCGTGATCCCGCAAAAGCCGTGGAAGGAAGTGGCCA
>JBKKCN010000282.1:0-7692 GCA_046712525.1 Candidatus Rokuibacteriota bacterium | reverse complement strand
CACCCGTGCCGTCGAGCGGGCCCGCCGTTCTCCCCGGCGGTGAGCGCGGGCGGCGGCCGGGCCAGCCGCCGCAGGCGCTCCGCCGCGGTCCTGCGCCTGCCGAGGATCCCGACGAATGATCGGCACGCTGTCGCGGCGCGAGCGGACGATCGTCATCGTGGGCGTGCTCGCCGTCGCGGTCGTCGGAGGCTGGGAGCTGATCGTGCAGCCACTCGTCGAGCGCAGCCGCATGGCCGCCGACCTGGTGCCTGCTCGCGAGCAAGCGCTCGTGCGGCGGCGGGACCTGCTCGCACGCCAGGGGACGATCACCGCCGAGCTGGCGGCAGCGGACGCCCGCATCGAGCAGCTCTCCGAGCGCTTTCTGACGGCCGCGGCCCCGGCGGTGGCGGCCTCCGAGCTGCAGAAGCTCGCCAAGGAAATGGCGGCCGGTGCGAGCACCGAGATCCGCAGCGAGCGGATCCTGCCTCCCGTGGAGCACGGCGAGCTGCTCGAGATTCCCATCGAGATCGCCGTCTCGGGTGAGATCAAGCAGCTCGTCGACCTGCTGAATCGGCTCGACGGAGCCCGGAAATTGTTGACCGTACAGGACTTACGCGTCAGAGTGGTCAACGTTACTCAGCCGAAAGAGCTGCTCGCGACGCTGACAGTGTCCGGGTTCCTGCTCTCCGGCAAGACGAAGACATGATGCCAAAACGACTGCTCGCGCTTAACGTAGTGATGGCAACCGTGGCTGCGCTGGCCATCATCTACATCGTGCAACAGGCGATGGCGCCCATCCCGATGCCGGGCGCCGCCCGCCCGCGTCCGGTGGCGGCGGTCGCTGCCGCCGCACCTGCCGACACGCCGCGGCCGTCGACGGGCGCCTACGGCGTGGTGACGGCACGCAACCTGTTCAGCCCGACGCGAAGCGAAGCACCGGCCTCGAGCGTGGCGGTCAACACACCGCCGCTCGTGAAGCCTAACCTGTTCGGGGTCGTGCTAAGGGAGGGAGCGCCGATCGCATACCTGGAGGATCCGGCGACGAAGCGAGTGGCCGGCTACCGCGTCGGCGACTCGATCGTGGGCGGCACCGTGCAGAAGATCAGCGCCGACGGCGTGGTGATCACGCGCCCCGAGGGCCCCGTGGACGTCCGCCTTCGCGACCCTTCGCGGCCGCGTCCCGCTCCCGTCGTGCAGGCCCCGGGCGCGCCCGGCGGCCCACCCGTGGCGGGCACCGCCCTGCCCGGCGTGATTCCACCCGCGGTCGCGCCGCCACAGCTCGCTCAGCCAGTGCAGCCGGGGCAGCCCGGGCAGCCGCCCGCCGGCTTCATCCCAGGCCGGCGGCCGTTGCCGCCGAACTTACTGCGCCGCATGCCCCAGCCCCCGCCGAGCGATGCGCCGCAGCAATAATGTAAGCAGCGTCACCGCCGCCGCCGTTCTCCTGGCCTATCTCACTGGGTGCGCGACGCCTCACCGTGAGCGCGCGACCGTGGAGCGCATCCCCGCCCCCGTGCCCGCCCCCACGGTGACGGTTCAGACGGTTCCCGTCGTCCCGCCGCCGCCCCCGACGTCCGTGGGCCCGCGGGCGGAGACACGGCCGGAGCCTCCCGCCCCCGTGGCGATGCCACCGTCCCCGCCGCCGCCGCCGCCCACCGCGCCCCCCGTCTCGCCCTCACAGCGCGGCAAGTTCATCGTGCTGAACTTCGACAATGCCGACATCGAGACCGTGATCCACGCCGCGAGCGAGATCGTCGGCTTCAACTACGTCATCGGCCCGGGGGTCGGCGGCAAGAAGATCACCGTGCAGACGTCCGGACGCATTCCCCACGAGGAAGTCTTCGGCGTCCTCCTCGCCATCCTCGAGGTGCACGGCGTGACCGCGGTGAAGGCGGGCAACCTGTACAAGATCGTGCCCGTGGAGGGCGCCCGCGAGCGCGCGGTACCCACGATCATCGGCGCCACTCCCGATCCCGCACGCACCACGGACGAGATCATCACGCAGATCGTACCCGTGCGGTATTCGTCGGTGAACGATCTCGGCACGCTGCTGCGCCCGCTCATCTCCGCCCGCGGCACGCTCATCGCCAATCGCGAGACCAACGTGCTCATCATCACCGACTCGGCGTCGAACATCCGCCGCCTGCTCGACATCGTCCGGCTCGTCGACGTCGCGGTGAACCTGGACGACCTGCAGATCATCCAGCTCAACTACGCGGATGCCACGGAGATGGCCGCCCTGCTCAATCAGGTCTTCGCGAGCGGACGCGTGCGCGCTCCGGGCCCGGCGGCGGCGCCCGCCGCGCCTGGCGCTCCCGGGGCGCCGCGGCCCGGGCCCGCCGGCGAGACGGGGGGCGCGGAGCGCCCTCCGCTCATCGTCGCCGACCGGCGCGCGAACCTGCTCATCGTGCAGGCGCGTAAGACCGAAGTGGAGATGATTCGCCGCCTTCTGGCTGAGGTGGACATCAACGTCACCGGGGGACGGCGAGTCTTCATCTACTACGCGGAGAATGCCAAGTCGAAGGATCTTGCCGCGACGCTCAACGCCATCTACGGGGGCACGGAGACGGTGCCGACGGCAGGCCCGAGCACGCCGACCCCGACGCGCCGCGCCGGGGAACCCGCGCCGCCGCCGCCACCACCCCCGACCACGGGACCGGGAGGCCCGATCGGCGGTCCCGGCACCGCCAACGTCGGGGTCGTGGAGGGCAAGTTCCGCTTCATCGCCGACGAGGTGACGAACGCCATCATCGTGACCGCGCTGCCGCGTGACTGGACGGATCTGGAGACCACCATCAAGCAACTCGACCGCATGCCGCGGCAGGTGCTCATCGAGGTGCTCGTGGCGGAGATCACGCTCACCGACGACACGAAGCTCGGTGTCGACTGGGCGTTGAGAATGGGCGATCTCCGATTTGCGCAGCAGTCGATCACATCGACCAGCGGCGCCCCATCGATACAGGTGCCGAGCATCAGAATTCCGTCCGCCATCGCGGCACTGCCCGGCGGCGGGCTGACGGCGTTCGCGTTTCAGGCCGACCAGTTCCTGGCGATGTTGAACGCGCTCGCCGCCGAGAATCGCGTGAACGTCATCTCCAGCCCCCACATCATGACGTCCGAGAACAAAAAAGCCGTGATCAACGTGTCGGAGTCGATACCGATCGTCACGAGCCAGCAAACGGGGACGCTGACCACTCCCGCCACCACGGGCGGCACCACGAGCACGGTGGCAACAACAGGGAGCCTCAATCAGACGGTGGAGTACCGGGATGCGGGCGTGGTGCTCACGGTCACGCCGCGCATCGGTGAGCGCGGGACGGTCGCGCTCGACGTCAAGCAAGAGGTCAACGATGTCGGCATTCCCGAAGCGCCCACGGGTTCGCGACGCATCAACAAGCGCGAGGCCGAGACGTCGGTGGTCCTGCTGAACAATCAAACGCTCGTACTGGGCGGATTGATCACGGACAGGAAAGGCCTGGAACAGCGCGGCATTCCCCTGCTGCACAAAATCCCGATCATCGGGTACCTGTTCGGCTTCAAGGAGAGTACGAAGAGCAAGCGCGAGCTCCTGATTCTCATTACCCCGCGCGTCATCGGCACCGCCATCGACGCGGCACGAATCACCGACGAGCTGCGGCGGACCACGCCGCAGCTCGATGAGGCGATACGCCACGCGCCCAGATCCCCCGCGCCGAGCTGGCCGCCACCTGCCGGCCCAGAATCCCTCCCCGTCCCGATGCCCGTTCCACCGCCGTCATCCTCAGCGCCGCTGACCCCGCCGCCGCTGTCAGAGCGACCGCTGACTCCGCCCGTCGTACCGCCGCCGACGCTCCCCCCCCGGTAATCGCTGCGTCGAGGCGGATCGCGGGGTGGGGTTCGGGGTCCGGGACCCGTTTCCCTCTCAACTCGGATCGCACATCGGCGTGTCGATGGAGCCCAGCCGCCCTCGATTCGAGTCGGCCACCATCCACGTGGTCCCCGGACCCCGAACCCCGCCCCGCGATCCGCCTCGACGCAGCGGCGAAACTAGCGGCCGGTGAACTTGGGCGTGCGCTTGTCGAAGAAGGCGGTCAACCCTTCCTGGTGATCCTCGCCCGCGATGGCCATCCCTTGTGAGAAAGCCTCGAGGTCGAGCGCGGCGGCGAGGTCCGACGTCGCGGCGCGGTTGACCATGTGCTTGGCCATGCGGAGCACGCCGGGCGGTCCCGCGGCGATCTTCTCCGCGAGCGCGCGCGTGGTCTTCTCGAGATCGGCCACCGGCACTACGCGGTTCACGAGGCCGATGCGCCCCGCCTCGGCGGCGTCGATGATGTCGGCGGTGAAGATGAGCTCCTTGGCGCGCGCCAGCCCCACCACGCGCGGCAGCAGCCAGGTGCCACCACCGTCGGGCACGAGGCCGATCTTCCAGAAGAGCTCGCCGAACTTCGCGCGGTCGGAGGCCACGATGAGATCGCAGCAGAGCGCGAGATTGGAGCCGGCGCCCACCGCATAGCCGTCCACCATCGCGATGGTGGGCCGGGGGAAATCGACGAGGCGGAGCACCATGCGGTTGAGCAGCTCCACGCGCGCGCGGCCCTCGGCCGCAGTGTGACGCTTGTCGCGCATGGTCTTGACGTCCCCACCCGAGCAGAAGTGACCGCCGGCACCGGTGAGCACGAGCACGCGCGCGCTCGCGTCGCTCTCGATCTCGTCGAGGGCGGCCACGAGCTCGCGCCGCATGACCATGTCGAGGGCGTTACGCGCTTCGGGACGGTTCAGCGTGATGGTGGCGATGGAGCCGGCACGGTCGAGGACGAGTGTCTGGTAACCCACGGCGCTCTCCTGTCTTGACTGCCTACCGCATGATGTCGGCGAGGTATTTGATGTCGGCGAGGAAGCCCTGCAGGCTGCCCAGATGAGTGCGATGCACCTGGTCTGCGGAGATCTCCACGCCGTCCGGGCCCTTCACGGCCTTCGCCGCCGTCGCATCCGCGAGGATGGTGACGCCGAAGCCGAGGTGCGCCGCCTGGCGCGCGGTGGTGTCCACGCACATCTGCGTCATGAAGCCGCTCACGATGAGCCGCTCCACGCCGCGCGCGCGCAGGAACTGCTCGAGCGCCGTGCCCGTGAACGAGCCCGGCAGGTGCTTGGTCATTACCGGCTCCCCGGGCGCCGCCGACGCCTCGGGATGGATGGCGAGAGCGTCGCTTCCCGGAACGAAGATGGCCGCGCCCGGCTTGCGGCTCTCGTGCACGATGTGGACGATCGGCATGGATTCCGCGCGCGCCCACGCCAGTGCGCTCGCGATACGCGTGACCGCGGCCGGACCACCCGGTAATACCACCTTCCCCAGCGGCGCGAAGTACTCCTGCTGAGCGTCGATCACGACGAGCGCGGTGGCCGCCATGGATGCCACGACCCGCCTAGCTCCCGGCAACCGGCGACAGGGTGGGGACGGTGCGCGGGCGCTCGTCGAGACGCAGGCTGACGAGCGACGCGATGACGAGCAGGCTGATCGACACCGCGAAGGCGGCTCCGTAACCACCGGTGGCCTCGAACATGAAACCGGCCAGCCATGAGCCGAGGGCGGCGCCCGTCTGGTGTGAGAGGAACATGCTGCCGAAGACGGATCCCATGGAGAAGCGTCCGAAGATGTCCGCGGTGATCGCCGAGCTCATCGCGATGCTGCCCGCCATGCTCGCGCCCCCCGCCACCGCCACCAGGAGCAGCGCCGCCGGCTGATCGCGGATCAGAAAGAAGCCGGCGAAGATGAGCGCGCGCGTGCCGTACAGCCACGCGAGCACGGGGCGGCGGCCGAAGCGGTCGGCGACGGCGCCGAGCACCATGGCGAAGGCGACGCTGGAGCCGCCGAGCACGCCGAGGGCCCACGACGCCGTCATGGGATGGTAGCCGTGATCGGTCAGCATCGGCACGCCGTGCGCCGACAGCAGGCTCATCGAAAAGCCGCATCCGAAGAGCCCGGCCGCAATCTGCCAGAACGACCACGTCTGCACCGCCTGGGTCATGTCCGTGCGCTCGACGACGGCGGCGCTGCCCGCGACCCTCGGCTCCATCGGCACGCCGTCGACCGTCATCCCCATCGCTTCCGGAGACTCACGGATGATCCATAGACACAGCGGAAGCATGATCGCGATCACGCCGAGGCCGAAGATCACGTATGCGCTCCGCCAGCCCACGGTGAGGATCAGCCACATCGCGAGCGGCACGAGCAAGCTCATGCCCGACATGGAGCCGATGCCGAGCGTGGAGAGCGCGGTGGCGCGCCGGCGCGAGCACCAGCGCGAGATCACGGCCGCCGCCACCACCTGCCCGGTGGCGGCAAGGCCGAGCGCCATCAGCACGCCGTAGACCGCCCACAGGTGCCACAGGCGGGTGACGAAACCCGTGGCCGCCAGCGAGCCACCGAGAATGAGGGTGCCGAGCAGCAGCACGGGTCGGGCGCCCACGCGGTCGACGAGGCGGCCCACGAAGGGGGTGAAGGCGCCGTACAGAAAGTGGCCGGCGGCGATCACCAGAGAGAAGCTCGCGCGATCGAGGCCGAGGTCGGCCACGATGGGCTTGAGGAACGGTCCCACCGTGAAGCGGAGACCGACGGAGAGGAAGGTCATCACGACGAAGGACATCACGACCCACCAGCCGAAAAACACGCGGGAGGGCGCCTGATTGGCGTTCATGGGACGGGTCACTATACCATCGCGCGTGCTACACTTTTCTTCGCGATGCGCCTCATCGGCATGGTTCACCTCGCCCCGCTGCCAGGCAGTCCGCGCTGGCAAGGTGCGATGAGCGCGGTCGTGGACAGCGCCCTCGCCGACGCGCGCGTCCTCATCGAGGGCGGCATGGACGCGCTCCTCGTCGAGAATTACGGCGACGTCCCCTTCGCGCCCCGCCGTGTGACCGCCGCCACCGTGGCCGCCATGACCGTGGTCGCGCATGAGATCCGTCGCGCGCTGCCGCGAACACCTCTGGGCATCAGCGTGCTGAAGAACGACGCGCGCTCGGCCCTCGCCATCGCGTGCGCGGTGGACGCGCGCTTCATCCGCGTCAGCGTGCACGCGGGCGCAGTGGTGGCCGACCAGGGGCTCGTGCAATCGGACGCGTACGCCACCCTGCGCGATCGCCGGCTCCTCGCCGCCAACATCGCGATCTTCGCCGACGTGCACGGCAAGCACGCCGCTCCGCTCGCCCCCGTCGACCTCGCGCAACACGCGCGCGATCTCACACACCGCGGGCTCGCGGACGGCCTCGTCGTGTCCGGCCACGCCACCGGTGAGCTCACGCCGCTCGACGACATCAAGCGCGTGCGCGGCGCGGTGCCGGACGTTCCCCTCCTCGTGGGCAGCGGCGTCACCGTGGAGACGGCCGCCGAGCTGCTGTCGCTGGCGGACGCGCTCATCGTCGGCACCTTCGTCAAGCGCGACGGCCACGTGGGCAATCCCGTCGATCCCGAGCGCGTGCGGAGGCTGGTCGACGCCGTTGGTGAGTAGTCTCCGCGGGGGCGCGCTCGCCCTCCTGGCGCTCGCGCTCGCCGCCTGTGCGAGCGCTCCCCCTGCCGACGTCCTCGCGCGCCTGGAGCCACGACTCGGTCAGCTGCTGCTCGTCGGCTTTCGCGGCACCACCCTCGCCGACAACGCCGAGCTCGACGCGCTCCTGTGCCGCGCACGCACGGGCGGCATTCTGCTCTTCGCGCGCAACATCGTCGATGCCACCCAGGTG
>JBKKCN010000281.1:0-3284 GCA_046712525.1 Candidatus Rokuibacteriota bacterium | reverse complement strand
CCTACGTGCACGGCCTTTTCTCGAGCAGCGCCTTGCGGAGGGCGCTGCTCGACGCGCTCGCGCGCCGCCGCGGCCTCCACGGTGACGCGTCGTGGGGAGCTCCGGAGCTGGACCGGTACGATCGATTGGCCGCGGTGGTGGCGCCGGCGCTCGACCTGCGTGCGATCGGAGCGCTGGCGGGAGTCGACATGGCGGCGGAAGCGGCGCGCTCATGACGGTCATCGTGATGTGCGGGCTTCCGGTGTCGGGCAAGACGTCGACGGCCGCGCGTCTGCATGTCGTCGGCGGGGGCACGCTGATCCGTAGCTGCGACGTCTACCAGTCGCTTGGCATCGTGCTGCCGGAGTGGGTGCGGCGCACGCGGGGGTTCACGGTGGAGGTGGCCGCCTATGACGCCGTTCGCGACGAGGCGTACCGCGAGATGGATCGCCGCCTCGAGGCGGCGCTGGGTGCGGCGGCGACGCCCGTGATCGTCGACGCCGTGCACGGGGAGCGCGACAAGCGCCGGGCCGTGTGGGCGCGGTGCCGCGCCCATGGCGAGCGGCCTGCCCTCGTATGGTGTCGCTGCGACGATGCGGGCGAGGTCGCGGCGCGCTTTCGCGCGCGTCGCGGACGCGAAGTTGAGCCGGAGCACGAGGCGAGCGATCTGTCGGTCTTCCACGACATCGCGCGACGATGGCAGGATCCGCGAAAGGACGGCACGTGGCCCGTCATCGCGGTGTACGACACCCACGCCGATCGTCTCGTCGTCCCCCCGGCGCCTGACGACGCGGCGGTCGCGCTCATTCGCGCGGCGCTCGAGGGCGCGCCCGTACGATGAGGCGCCTGGCGGCGGCGCTCGTCACTCTGGCCTTGCTCGCGGCTGCGACGTCGGGCGCCGACGCGCTCACGCTGCGCGACATGCTCGGCCGCGACGTCATTCTGTCCGCTCCTCCGGTGCGCATCGTCTCTCTGGTGCCGAGCGTGACCGAGGTCATGTACGCCCTGGGGGGACAGGATCTTCTCGTGGGCAGGACCGACTATTGCGACTTTCCGCCGGCGGCGACTTCCAGGCCGAGCGTGGGCGGCATGATCAATCCCAGCCTCGAGCGCATCGTCGGCCTCAAGCCCGACCTCGTGGTGGCCACGGACGAGGGCAATCGCGAGGAGACGATCCAGCAGCTCCGGCGTCTCGGTGTGCCCGTGTACTTCGTCCACGCCACGCGAGTGGCCGAGATGCTCCAGATGATCGAGCGAGTGGGCCAAGTTACGGGCCGAACCGCGGCAGTACCGGCGCTCGTCGCACAGATCACGCGGCGGATCGAGGCGGTGAAGACGGCGGTGCGCCCGTTCCCGCCGCAACGGGTACTGTACGTGCTCTGGCCCGATCCGCTCATCGTGCCGGGTCGCCAGGCACATCTCACGGAGATGATCGAGCTTGCGGGAGGACGGTCTATCACCGCCGACGACGGCGAGGCCTACCCGCGCTTCAGCCTGGAGGCGGCGGTGGCGCGTGCGCCGGAGGTGATTATCCTCGCCGATCACGCGGGCGGTGGATCGTCGGCGGGCAAGGCGTCCCCCGAGAAATGGCAGCGACTGACGAGCGTGCCCGCCATCAAGGCGGGTCGCATCCACTCCGTGGATCTGGGCGTGCTGCACCGGTACGGGCCACGCGTGGCTGACGGGCTCGAGATCCTGGCCCGGATCATTCATCCCGAGGCCTTCCGGTGACGCTGCGGGGGCGGCTTGCTGTCGCGCTCGTCGTGCTCGGGGCCACTCTCGTGGTTGTGGCGGGCGTCGCGCTCTTCGTCGGGAGCGCGGCGCTGTCCCCGCGTGCGGTGGCGCGCGCGCTCGCGGGACGGGCGGAGGCCGGCTCCGTGGAGAGCATCGTGACGCTCGGGCTGCGCCTGCCGCGCATCGTGGGGGCGGCGCGCGCGGGCGGAGCGCTCGCGGTGGCGGGCGTGGCCTTCCAGGGACTCACGCGCAATCCGCTTGCGGAGCCGTCCGTGCTCGGTGTCTCGAGCGGCGCCGCCTTCGGCGTGGTGGTGGCCCAGATCTTCGGGCTCGGCCTCACGCCGCTGGAGGCGCTCGGCGTCACCGGCTTCGCGTTCGCGGGCGCGCTCCTCGCCGCCGCCGCCGTCTATCTCATCTCCGCGGCGCCCGCCGGCCTTGCCATCCAGACGCTGCTGCTGGCGGGTGTGATCGTGGGCATCTTCTTCTCGTCCGCGATCACGGTGGTCATCTCCATCGTGGACTTCAACCGCCTGGGGGGAGTCATCCACTGGCTGCTCGGCAACCTGGCGCCCATCCCGCCCGCGTCGCTGGCGATGTTCGCGGCGCTCTCGCTCGTGGGCTTCGGCCTCATCGTGGGGCAGGCGCGCCAGCTCAACGTGCTCGCCCTCGGCGAGGAGGCGGCGCTGCAGCTCGGGGTCGACGCCGAGCGGTTGAAGCGGCGGATCTTTTTCGGCGCCGCTCTCCTCACGGGAACGGTGGTGGCGTTCACGGGGCCCATCGGCTTCGTGGGCCTGATCGTCCCCCACATGCTGCGCCGGGTGCTGGGAGAGGACCACCGTCTGCTCGTGCCCACCGCTTTCGTGGCGGGGGGCGCCTTCCTGCTCGCCGCCGACACCATCGCCCGCAACATCGTGGCGCCCGCGGAGCTGTCGGTGGGTGTCATCACCGCCTTCTGCGGCGCCCCCTTCTTCATTTATTTGCTGCGCGCGCGGGGACGGGCAGAGGCGTGACGCCGCTGGTGGAGTTCCGGGACGTCGGCTTCACGTACGCGGCCCCTGCTCGCCCGCGCGAGCGGCGCTTCGCCTTTCCCGGGCTCTCATTCTCCGTGGAGGAGCGCGAGATCTTCGGCATCATCGGGCCCAACAGCGCCGGGAAGACGACGCTGCTCAGACTGCTCACGCGCGTGCTCACGCCCGGGCGCGGCGACATCCTGCTGGACGGCCGTCCCGTGCGTGCGCTCACGCGCTGGCAGCTCGCGCGGGAGGTGGCCGTGGTGCCGCAGGAAGCGCCGCGGCCGTTTCCCTTCACCGTCGAGGAGCTCGTGCTGATGGGCCGCTATCCGCACGCGCCGCGGCGCTTCTTCGAGGACGCCGCCGACATGGCGGCCGCGCGCGAGGCGATGAGCGCGACGGGGACGCTCGGGCTCGCGCCACTGCCGCTCGATCAGCTCAGCGGCGGCGAGCGGCAGCGCGCGCTGCTCGCGCGCGCACTGGCGCAGGGGCCGCGGCTACTCGTGCTGGACGAGCCCACCGCGCACCTCGACCTGCGCTACCAGGCGGACACGGTGGAGC
>JBKKCN010000280.1:0-10527 GCA_046712525.1 Candidatus Rokuibacteriota bacterium | reverse complement strand
GTCCCGAGCAGACGGTGGCTGTGGTCCACCACGGGGACCTCGACCACGTTGTAGCGCCGCACGAGGCGCGCCACCTCTTCCTGGTCGGTGTCGGCGGTCACGCTCTCCACGTCACCGGTGCGGATGGCGCGGATGGGGGTGGCGGGATCGGCGGCGATGAGCCGGTGCAGCGGCACGAGGCCGACGAGGTGGTCGTGGTCGTCGAGTACGTACAGATAGAAGGCGCCGTCACCCGAGGCCGCCTTCCGGATGTGCTCGATCGCCTGCGCCACCGTGGAATCCTCGCGCACGGCGACGACGTTGGGGGACATGAGCCGGCCCGCGGTGTTCTCGGCGTACTCGAGGAGCTCCTGCACCTCCTCGGATTTCTCCTCTTCCATGAGGTCGAGGATCTTGTCCGCCTGCTCCTTGGGCAGCTCCTCCACCACTTCCACCACGTGGTCGGAGGGCATCCCGTCGAGGATGCGCGAGACCTCGTGCTCATCGAGGGAACGCACCAGCTCCAGCAGCGTGGGATCGTCGAGCTCCGAGAGCACGGCGCCCGCCTGCGGTGGCGCGAGCAGGCGGAAGACGTGCACCTGATCCGACTGGGGCAGCTCGCGGATGGCGCTGGAGACGTCGGCGGGATGCGCGTCCTCGAGGATGGTGGCGAGACGGTCGTGCCGCCCGCTTTCCAGCAGCTCCTTGATCGATTCGGTGAGGCGCTCGTCCATCGCTGCTATTCGCGGGGCCGCCGCGGCGGCGCGGTGGGATTGGCGCCGGGCGGGGGCGGCGGTGAGGAGGGGCGCTCCAGCGTCGCCACGCGCGCTTCGAGCGAGCGCGCGCGCGAGCGCAGGCGCCATCGCCCGAGCCACAGCGGAACGCCCGCGATGATGAGGCCGGCCGCGAGCGAGAGCAGCACGAGCGCGGCCACGGGCACGCCGTCGAGCGTCCACACGAGGAATCGAATCTGCGTGGGCGCGCTGTTCTGCAGCGCGAAGACGGCCACGGAGGCGGCCACGATGGCGACGATGAGATAGCCGAACGCCACCGTCAGCTCCGCAGGGCTCGCAAGAATCGGGTGACGATGGCGCGGGCGAGAGCGTCGTTGCCGGTGGGTCCCACCGCCGCGCGCCAGTCGCGCACGCGAATGACGGCCTTGGCCATGGACCGGTGGCCGCCCGCGCTGCCGAGCTCGCCGAACGCCTGCCGCACCACCTCACCCGCCGCCCGCACGTAGCCGACGTTGCGCACGGAGATGTGCAGCTCTCCGTGCACGATCCCGGAGACCACCGACCACTCCACGCCCTCCACCTGGAGGAAGAAGTCCGCGAACTGCGGTACCAGCTCGGGATACGCGACGGTGCCCAGATGCGAGAAGACGACGCCGTGGGTCACGTGCCGCCGCGCGATGCCGTGGGCGAGGAGGTCGAGCGCCGACTCCGGCAGCTCCGGCCGCTCGATGCGCCGGAGCGCGCTGTGGTTGGCGTGCGCGTGCACGAAGGCGAAGGCCTCCATGTCGGCGCGCGTGGCACCGCGCTCCAGATGCTGCGTGTCCGCCTTGATCCCATACAGGAGCGCGGTGGCGAGGCGCTGGGGGAACTTCACCTCCGCCGCTCTCAGGTATTCGGTGAGGATGGTGGCGGTGGCGCCGTAGGCGGGCCGGACGTCTTTGAAGCGCGCGCGCACGGGCACCTCCTCGGGATGATGGTCGACGACGAGGTCGATCTCGCCGAATTTCTCCTCGAAGAAGCTGGGCTGCGTGTCCACCATCGCCACGCGGTCGAAGTCGTCGATGGCGGAGGGCTTGATCTGCTCCACCTCGATCTCGAGGATGCGCGTCATGGCGCGGTTCTCCGCGCGCGTGATGGTTCCGAAGGTCGCGATGGGCGCCACCGTCTTGTTACGCCCGAGGAGGTTGCGCAGGGCGAGGGCGGAGGCGATGGCGTCGGGGTCGGGATCGTCCTGCATCATGATGAGCACGCGCTCGGCGGGATCGAAGTGGGCGCGGATACGCTCCACTCGTGCACGCGTCACCGCGCGCTCCAGCTCGGGCCCGATCACGCGCTCGACCACGGCGTCGGCGGCGAGGCTGCTCACGCCCTCCGGCTCGCCCCCGGTCATGTGGTCTTCGGCGAAGGCGACGATGGGTGCCTCGAGAGCCACGCGCCGGATGGCCGCCACGATGCGGGCCTGCCGTGCGCGCTCCACCGCGAGGAGGACCGGCTCCACGCCGGTGCGGAAGGCGCGACGATAGGTTGCCTCCCGCTCCAGGGGACCCGCAAGCGCTTCGCCGCCGCGCTGGGAGATGCGCGCGCGCGCGCGGCGGTTCTCGACGACGTACGTGGGCGCCAGGCGCGGTTCGCCGGCATCGGACACGAGACGCCACAGGAAGTCATCCGGACAGACGAAAATGCAGCGCATCCCCCTGAAGTATGACGCCGCTCCGCGAACGCACAAGCCCTTTTATTGGAGGCGTTTGGCGCGAAAGGCGGCGTACGCGGGCGTGCGGCGGATGCGGCGGCTCAACCCGAGATCCGTGGCGCGGGGGCCCGTGAGCGCGGCGGGAGTGAGAACGCGGGCGAGGTCGGCGGGCGTCATGAGGTCGTGCGCGCGCAGCACGTCGCGCAGGGGCCGGTGCGCCGCGAGCGCCTCCTTCACCAGCTCGGCGGTCACTTCGTAGCCGAGGTAGGGATTGAGTGCGGTCGCCTCCACGAGGCTCTGCGCCATCAGCCGTCGCACGCGCTCGCGGTCCACCGTGAGGCCGTCGATGCAGCGCTCCCGCAGCAGTCTCACGCCGCGGGTGAGCAGCTCGAAGCTGTCGGCGAGGTTGGCCGCCACCAGCGGCGTCATCACGTTCAGTTCGAGCTCGCCCGCCCCCGCGGCGAGCGCGATTGCATGGTCGTTGCCGGAGAGTTGGAAGCACGCCATCTGCACCGCTTCCGGCACGGATGGATTCACCTTGCCCGGCATGATGGAGGAGCCGGGCTCCACCTCTGGCAGTCGAATCTCCGCGAGCCCTGTGTGGGGTCCCGACGCGAGCAGCCGGAGGTCCGCGCACATCTTGCCGACATCGACGGCGATGCCGCGCAGCGCCGCCGAGCATCCCAGGAGTGGACGCAGTGACCAGGTGGTGGTCACCGTGCTCGGCGCCGGCGTGAGCCGCCGCCCCACGAGACGCGAGAGCTCGCGCGCCACGAGGCGAGCGAAGCGGGGATGCGCGGTGAGCCCGGTGCCGACGGCGGTCCCACCGAGGCCGATGACGCTCAGCTCCGCGGCCGACGTCTCCAGCGCGCGCGCGGCGCTGCGCACGGCCTCCGCGTACCCCGTGAAGACCTGGCCGTATGTGATGGGCACGGCGTCTTGCAGGTGGGTGCGGCCCGGCTTGACGACCGCCCGCTCGCGCGCGGCGAGCCGGCGGAGCGACCGCTCCAGCGCCGTCAGCTCCCGCTGTAACAGACCGCCCAGCTCGAGCGCCATGAGTCGGATGGCGGTGGGCGTGACGTCGTTCGAGGACTGGCCCAGGTTGACGTGGTTATTGGGATGAAGGGGCGCGTACACTCCGCGCCGCCCGCCCAGCCGCTCGTTGGCGAGGTTGGCGATCACCTCGTTGACGTTCATGTGGGAGGGCGTGCCCGCCCCCGCTTGATAGATATCCAGCACGGCCGCGTCCGGGACGTCGCCGGCGATGATACGGTCCGCCGCGGTGATGATGGCCGCCGCCCAGCGCTTGGGCAGCAGGCCGAGACGCGCGTTGACGCGCGCGGCGGCGCGCTTGATGCGTGCGTAGGCACGGACGAGGGCGGGATGCGGCCGCCGCCCGCTGAGGCGGAACGTCTCCGAGGCGCGCTGGGTGAAGATGCCGTACAGCGCGCGCGCTGGCACCGCCTTCACGCCGAGGCTGTCACGCTCACGGCGGATGCGGCGGGACGGCACGCGCGTGTCAGGCGGCGCGGTCGCGGATCTGCTCGCGGACCTGGTAGCGGTGGCGGTCGCCGTTACCGCCGGCGAGGAGTGCGGGCCGCTTGCCGAACCGGCCGAAGTACCATGCCTCGTAGCACTCGCGGTGATACGTGCCGGTGGATGCCACCACCTGTGGAGCGTAGCGGGCCACGAGCATGTGGCAGCGGCCGCACGGCGGCGCGCCCTTCATCTGGATGTCCGTCTCTTCCATGGCTTTGCCTCTCCCGTTTTTATTGGTGCCGGCGGCGGCCCGTCCGGCGAACGCAGTAGTTCAGGGCAAGTCATGTGCCAGAAACGAGTCAATATTTTTCAATCACTTGTCGTTCGACCTCGATAATTGGCAGCTCTTACATCGGTAAGAGCTACCAAAGTCCGCTACTCACTCCGCAGGCATGACCGGACGCGACGCCGGCATCCGGGCGAGGTCGGCAAGGAGTAGTCCGGCCCAGCCGTAGATGTTGTGCTCCCGGACCTGGCTGCGCATGCGCGACATTCGGGAGCGGCGGTCCTCCGCGCTCAGCGTGATGGCCTTGTGGATCGCCTCCGCCGTGTCCTCCACGTCGTAGGGGTTGACGAGGAGGGCGTCACGCAGCTCCTGGGAGGCGCCGGTGAAGCGGCTGAGGATGAGGGCGCCGTTGTCGTCGCTGCGCGCGGCCACGTATTCCTTGGCGACCAGGTTCATGCCGTCGTGCAGGGAGGTCACCATGCAGAAGTCCGCATGCCGGTACACGCGGCGCACCTCGTCATGATCGTGGTGCCGCTCGCGATAGATGATGGGCTGCCACCCGCGCTCGCCGAGGCTGTCGTTGATGGCGCGCACGGCTTCGCGCAGCTCCTGCTGCAGCGCGTGGTAGCGCGGGATGCGGCTGCGGCTCGGGGAGGCGATCTGCACGAAGACGACGCGCCGCCGGTACTCGGGCCAGCGCTCGAAGAAGCGCCGGATGGCGCGAAAGCGCTCCGGCAGTCCTTTCGTGTAGTCCACGCGGTCGACGCCCACGCCGACGATTTCCGCGGACACCCCCAGCTCGGCGAGGAAGGCGGCGCGGTCGCCGGCGGGCGGCGGCTCCGAGAGCTCGGGGGCCACGCTGATGGGGAAGGGGCGGACGTGGGTGGTGTGCTGGCCGCGCACGACCGTGAAGCGATCCCACTCGATGCGGCCCTCGATGGAGCGCTCCACCGTCTCCAGGAAGTTGTTGCAATGGAACTGCGTGTGAAAGCCGACGAGATCGGCGCCGAGCATGCCGAGGAGGATCTCGTCCTGCCACGGGCAGATGCCGAAGGCCTCGAAGTTCGGCCACGGGATGTGCCAGAACAGCGCCACGCGCGCGTCCGGCCGCGCCTGCTTGACGAAGTGCGGCAGGAGCGCGAAGTGATAGTCCTGCACGAGGACGATGGGATGCTCGACCTTCTCCATCTCCTCCACGAGCGCGCGCGCGAAGCGGGCGTTGACCCCGCGGTAGTGCTCCCAGTCGCTCACGCGGAACTGGGGACGCTCGTGCACGATGTGGCAGAGGGGCCACAGTCCCTCGTTGGCGAAGCCGTAGTAGTAACCGCCTTCCTCGGCCTCGGTGAGCCACACGCGGCGCAGCGTGTAGGTGGGATCGTCGGTGGGCAGGCCCACGCGCTCGCCCACCTCGCGGTCGGCGTCGCCGCTACCATGCGCGACCCACACGCCCCCGCACGCCTCCATGATGGGCTCGAGGGCGGTGACGAGGCCGCTCGCCGGACGCATCACGCGCACCGTGCGTCCCTCCCACACGTGGCTCACCGGCTCGCGATTGGAGACCACGTACACAGGACGCTCGCCGAAGCGCATCTCGACGAACTGCCGCAATCGCTCCTCCGTCCACACGCTCTCGCCCGCCAGCCGCAGCCGCGCCTCCTGTTCCGCGGACTGGCGCGCGCGCGAGAGCGAGCGTGCCAGTCCGGTGACTTCCGTGGCGAGGGAGCCGAAGAGGCTCTCGTCCGCGTCGGGCGGCGGCGCCACCGGCAACCCCGCCTTCAGGCGCTTGGTCCACTCCGCCATGCGCGCCACCGGGCGCGTCACCGACCAGCGCACCAGGATCCACGTGATGCCCGTCAGCAGCAGCATGAGGACGCCGATCTGGACCGCCGTCCGCCGCCAGAGGTTCCACTCGTGGGTGTCCAGGTAACCCGCGTCGAGCAGGACGGCCACGGCACCGATGGGACGGTCATCCTGCTGCAGGGGCAGCACGTGCACCCACGTGGTCCGCCCCGCCACGCGATGGAAATCGCGCACGGGACCGTTGCTCTGGATGGCCTGGGTGACGAAGGCGGAGAGGGGGCCGAGATACGGTTTCACGTCGGCGGTGGCGTCGATGACGCTGCCGAAGGCGTCGTAGATCGCGATGGAGCGGTCGGTGCGCCCGAAGCGCTGCAGGACGCGCTCGTAACCCGTCTTGGCGCCGCGCGCCACCAGCCGCTCGCTCGCCTCCCGCACCGCATAGGCCGCGAGCGAGGAGCGTCGCTGCAGGTCGAGGATGATGCGGTTACGCTCTTCCTTCACCTCCAGGTACGCGAACGCGATGCTCACGATGAGCGTCGCCACCCACATGCCGCCCAGCAGCCGCACGAGCAAGCGCATGCGGACCCCTCACGCGCCGAACTTGGTGAGCCGCAGGGCGTTGGCCATCACGAGCGGCATCAGGTGGTGGGCGGGCATGAGCCCGAGGCTGCCCGCGCCGCACGCGCGCTCCGTGAAGGCCGTCACCGGGTCGGCGCCACAGTAGCGGCTCCAGAGCAGCGCGGGTACCGGCTGCCAGCCGTGCGCGGCCAGAATGGACGGCGTCGCGTGATCACCCGTGATGAGCAGGACGTCCGGGCCTAGGGCGCGAATCTCCGGCACGAAGGCGTCGAAGCGCTCGAGGGCCTGCACCTTGGCGTCGAAGTCACCGTCCTCGCCCGCCTTGTCCGTGTCCTTGTAATGCACGAAGAAGAAGTCGTACGCGCCCCAGTGCTCCCGCATGGTGGCGATCTCGTCCGCGTATGTCGCGCCCGTCTTCAGCACGTCCATGCCGACGAGCTTGGCGAGGCCGCGGTACATCGGATAGGCCGCGATGGCGGCCGCGCGCAGACCGAACACCTCGGGAAAGCGGGGCAGGGCCGGGAGCTGGTCGAAGCCGCGCAGCAGGATCATGTTGGCGGGAGCGGCGTCGGCGAGCAGGCGTAACCCCTGCGCGATGAAGTCGTTCACGCGCGCGGCGGTGGGGCCGGCGGCCGCGTCCTGCCCGTGCACGGGCAGGGGCGGCTTGCCGAGCAGCTGCGGATCGGTCTCCGACAGATGGCCGCTGAGTCCGGCCCCGCGCAGCACGAGGACGAAGCGATGCTCCTTCACCGGCTCCACGAAGATCTCCACGCCGGGGATGCGGATCGTGCGCAGGCGGTCGGTGAGGCGCACGCAGAGGTCGGTGCTGATGCGGCCCGCGCGGCGGTCGGTGATGAGACCCTGGGCGTCCACCGTGCAGAAGTTCCCGCGCGCGGCCACATCTCCCGCGCGCAGGTCGAACTCGATTCCGAGCGCCTCCAGCACGCCGCGGCCCACCTGGAATCGCAATGCGTCGTAGCCGAAGAGGCCGAGGTGGCCGGGCCCGCTGCCGGGCGTGATGCCGGGCGCGACGTGTCTCACGAGGCCGCACGCCGCCTCCGAGGCCAGCCGCGTGAGATTCGGTATGCGTGCCGTCTCCAGCTCCGAGCGGCCCGTCTCCGGCCTCGGCAGTCCGCCGAGGCCGTCGAGGGAGAGCAGCACGATCTTGGAGTCGTTGGAGATGACGAGCGGGCGGATGAGGTCCAGCACTACGCTTCCTTGACCGGATTCTCGATGCTGCCGAGGCCCGTGATCTCCATGCGGCACACGTCGCCGGGTTGCAGCCATACCGGCGGCTTCATGCCGAGGCCGACGCCGGGCGGCGTGCCGGTGGCGATGACATCGCCGGGCGACAACGTCATGAGATTGGACAAGAAGCTCACCACGTAGCGGACGTCGAAGATGAATGCCTTGGTGTTGCCGTTCTGCACCTGCTTGCCGTTCACCCACGTCTTGAGGGAGAGGACGTGCGGATCCGGCACTTCGCTCTTGTCGGCGATGTAGGGACCGAGGGGCGCCGCCGTCTCGAAGATCTTGCCCGCCATCCACTGGCTCGTCGTCATCTGGAAATCGCGCGCGCTCACGTCGTTGATGATCGTGTAGCCGTAGACATAGTCGAGCGCCGTGTCCCGCGTCACGTGGCGCGCGGGGCGCCCGATCACCACACCCAGCTCCACTTCCCAATCGAGCTGCGAGGAGCCACGCGGTCTCAAGATTGGCTCGCCCGGATCGAGGATCGCGTTCGCGAACTTCGCGAAGATGGGCGGCTCCTTGGGAACGGGAACACCTGCCTCCTTCGCGTGGTCGCTGTAGTTCAAGCCGATGCAGATGAACTTGCCGGGATCGTTGATGGGTGCGTGCAGGCGTGCGCTCGAGGTGGGCACGCTCACCCACTCGGTGATGGCGGCCACCGCGTCCATGGTGGCGGCTCCGCCTTCGAGAACGCCGCGAGTGGATTGCGGCGCCAGCGCGGCGGCGATCTCTGGAGCGCGGATGACGCCACGGCGGGCGAGGGAGGCGGCGAGGCTGGCCTGGATGTCGCCGATGCGATCACCCTGGAGTACGCCGACACGGGGTGATTGACCGTTCACGGAGAAGCGGACGAGCTTCATGGCGGTGGACCCTCCGGTAGCAAAAGTGAAGCGATTATAGACCTTTCCGGGTTATAGTTCGAATTGCCTCCACCGCGCCGGTCCGGTGCCGACGATTTATGAGCCAATCCCGGGCCGTCGAGATTCACAATGGAGGTCTCACAGGAGGGCCTTGGACATGACGACGGCGATGCGGCTGATGACCCTGACGTTGATCCTGTCGCTCACGGCGGGAGGCCCGTTGGCCCCCGCGCTCGCGCAGCAACCGGCGCAGCCCGCGCCGACGGTGCAGCCCGATCTCTTCGAGGAGCGGATGAAGGCCAAGCGCGTAACGGATGGTCACGAAGGCGCCTACAACGTGGGCGCGGGCATCGTGAACGCGTTCCTGGTTCCGGGACGCGCCATCACCTGCGTGGTGGGAGGCGCGGTCGGCATCGCGGTGCTCTTTCTCACCTTAGGCAGCGGATACCGGGCAGCGGCGGCCGTGGGAGAGGAAGGCTGCGGCGGCAAGTGGATCGTCACCGGCGAGGACCTCTGGCCCAATCCGCCCGCGACGACCGGCTTCGACTGGGAGCGACAGCGCTAGCGTCGAGTTCACCCGGTCGTCAGCTGTCAGCCTCTTCGTCGCCCAGAGCCTCCGCCCGCGCGCGGTGGACGCTCTGGGCGCTTTTCGTCGTGCTCCTGCTCGCCTTCGCCGCCGGCATCTGGGGCACTGTGCTGCGGCCCCCCGCGCACGAGGTCAAGGGTGAGGTGGTGGCGCGCGCGGCCCCCGGGCTGCTGATCGTCCGCCACGAGGCCGCCTCGGGCCTCGGGATGGCGGCCATGGAGCTGATGGCGGTGGAGGGCGAACCCGCGGTCTTCGATGCCACGCCCCTGGCCGCCGGCGACCGCGTCCGCCTCGCCGTTCGCGCCGAAGGCGATCGGATCAGGGTGGTGTGGATCGAGAAGCTGAAGTGAGCGTGCGCACGTAACGGACCAACGCCTCGATGTCGGCGTCGCTGAGCTGGGCGCCGAAGGCGGGCATGCCCGGCCGTCCGATGGTCGCCCCTCCGTGCTTGATGACATCGAACAGGTACTTGTCGGCGTGCTGGCGCATCCGGCCGGGATCCGTGAGATCGCCCGGGCGCAACAGGAAGAGCGCCGCTCGCCACGAGCCGCGTCCATCCACGCCGTGGCATTCGGCGCAGTATCGGTAGTAGAGCCGCTCGCCACGCGACGCGCCTTCAGGCGGACGGGGATCGCTGAGCAGCCACGCGAGCCCGCCCGTGAACGTTCCGATGACCGTGAGCGCCATCACGAGAGCCACGAGCGGACGGCGCATGAGCGAAGTCTACGGTGTGACCGGCGGCAACGCCAACGTCCGGGGGCTTGGCCCCGGTGCCAACCTCCGATCCGGCTTGACTGACAGCTGTTGAACATGTCAAGAAGAGGCGCCCGCCCGCCGCAGCTGCGGTCCGGTGCGAGGACTCGACAAACGTTGCGACGAGGAGGGTCTACATGAGGATGAAGCCACTGCGGATCTCTACGAGCATCGGCATCGCCGCTCTTGCCATCGCTGCCTTTGCGATCGGTCTGGCGGTCAACGCGAGCGGGCCGGCGGAGGCACAGGCGCAGGTGCCGAAGACGGTGCGCTGGAAGATGGCGAGCGCCTTCGGCGGCACGCTGCCGCATCTCGGCACCTCGGGCGTCCGCTTCGCGGAAAATATCAAGATTGCGTCCGGGGGCACGCTCGAGCTGAAGTTCTTCGAGCCGGGGGCGCTGGTGCCGGCGCTCGAGTGCTTTGACGCGGTCTCCAAGGGCGCCGTCGAGGCGTGCTGGACGACGCCGGTCTACCACACGGGCAAGTATCCGGCGCTGGCGTTCTTCACCACCGTGCCCTTCGGCCCCACC
>JBKKCN010000279.1:0-2535 GCA_046712525.1 Candidatus Rokuibacteriota bacterium | reverse complement strand
CGAGGGAGTGAATGAAGGTGGGCCCCCCGATGGTGAGGGCGCGGCGGACCTTGTTCATCATCTCCACCGCGTAGGACGGGCACACCGTGGCCACGTAGCGGCACTCGGGGTGGCCCGCCGCCAGCATGCCCGCCGTGTTCTTCTTCCAGCGCGTATGCAGCAGGCGCTTCACCTTGCCGGGCGGGCTGAAGGTGGTGTTGGCGCCGTACGGCGTGGAGCCCGAGAGCTGGATGTCGGTGTTGGCGTACGACTCGTTGTCGTAGAGCAGGATGAGCGAGTTGTACTCCTTGTGCGTGAGGGTGGCGGAGATGGCGCCCAGCCCCATGTCGGCCCCGCCGCCGTCACCGCAGAACGCGATGACGTTGATGGGCTCCGCCTTCATCTTGCCCTTCTTCATGAGCGCCTTCAGACCGGCCGCGGTGCCGAGGGCGGCGGAGCCCGACGAGCCGAGCTGGGTGTGCATCCACGGCACCACCCACGGCGTCGTGTAGTACGTCGTGTTCGCGACGTACATGCAGCCCGTCCATCCCAGCACGATCGTGCGCGGGCCGGAGGCCTTGACCATGAGCTTCATGACGAGCGCCGACTCGCACCCCTGACACGTCCGGTGTCCGGAGGTGAAATATTCCTCGATGGTGACCTTCTTGACGCCCTTGAAGGGCTCCAGGATCTGGGTCGCGTTGGTGAACGTGGTTTCGGCCATGGCGGTGCTCTCCTATTCTCTGACGCCGAGCCAGTGCGTCTTCGCATCGGACTTGCCGGCTTTCGCCGCCGCGAAGCACTGGTCGGCCGCCTTGTGCACGTCGGGCAGGGTCACTTCGCGGCCGCCGAGGCCGCAGATGAAGCTGAGCAGGGGCGGACGCTTGGGCGCGTTGTACATCGCCGCCCGGATCTCGTTGGCGACCACGCCCGAGTTGAAGGGGGAGCCAAAGGAGTAGTCGCGGTCGATGACGCCGATGGCGTGCGCGTTGGTGAGCGCGGCCACCAGCTTCTCCGTGGGGAAGGGGCGGAACCACCGCAGCCGCAGCAGGCCCACCTTCTTGCCCTGAGCGCGCATCTCGCGGATGGCCACCTTGATGGGAAGCGAGATGGTGCCCATGCCCACGAGGACGACCTCGGCGTCCTCCATCATGTATTCCTCGAACCACGGGTTCTCGGGGCCGCGGCCGAAGACCTTCCGGAAATCCGCGTACGCCTCCTCGATGACGGCGGTGGCCCGCTTCATCGCCTCGTCGTTCTGGCGCCGGATCTCGATGACCCAGTCCTCGTTGGCCTGCGGGGCCACGGTGATCGGGTTGTCGGGATGCAGCAGCAGGTCACCGCGGTCGTAGCGCGGCAGGTAGCGATCGACCTTCTCCTTGGGCGGCACCATCGTGAGCGCCTGCGAGTGCGTCAGAAAAGCGCCGTCGGCGGAGATCGCCAGGGGCAGGAATATCCGACGGTCCTCGGCCACGCGGTAGGCGATGAGCGTGGTGTCGAGCGCCTCCTGCGAGGTATCGATCCAGCACAGCATCCAGCCCACGTCGCGCACAACGAGCGCGTCGTTGTGCTCCTCGCCGAAGGCGCCTGGATCGTCGAGGGCGCGGTTGCCCACGAGACAGACCATCGGCACGCGAAGGGGCGGCGTCACCACCAGGCACTCCATGGCGTACATCCAGCCCACGCCCGAGGAGCCGCAGAAGACGCGCGCGCCCACGGTGGAGGCGTGCTTGACGATCTCGAACTGGCTGTGCTCGCCCTCGGCCACGATGTACTCGGCCACGAGGCGGCCGTCGGCGATCTTCTTGGCGATCGCCTGCATGACCGTGTCGTAGGGCCGGATGGGATACGCGGTGACGACGTCGATGTCGGCGAGGACGAGCGCCTCCGCGACGGCTTCACTGCCGGAGATCAACAGCTCTTTGTCTTCAGTGGCGGCGGGAGCCGCCTGAGTCACGACAGCCATGCTCTCGCCTCCCTAATTCGCTTTGTGCTGAGCGTTTTCGCCGGGGATGCCGGCGATGATCTCGATCCCGCCCGACTCCAGCTCCGCCGCCAGCTCCTCGTCGTACTGACCGCGGAAGCGGAAGCCGTGGGAGCGGGCCGTCATCTTCTTGTCGCCGATCTTCGACTCCATCCACTTCATGTACGCGGGCTTGTCCTTGCGCCACATCTCCCACTGGCTGGCGTTGTCGTCGAAGACCGCCTCGTTCACCATGGTGATGCAGTTCTCCACCGGGCACACCGCCTCGCACACGCCGCAGCCGCAGCACGCCTCCATGGCGGCATCGTAGGTGCCGTCGGGCATGACGTCGAAGACGGAATCCGGGCACTGGATCCAGCACAGCGTGCACTTCACGCACGTCTCGAAGTTGATGACGGGGCGCATGGTGCGCGTCGTGTACTTCTTGAAGTAGGGATTGCGCTCGGGCACGTAACCCTTGCCGTCTTCCTTCGGCTTGCCCACGGGAATGGCGGGGATGGACACGCCCTCGCGCATCTCCCACCACTTCGGCATCTCGAAGGAGAAGGGGATCTCGCCGTTGCCCTCGGTCA
>JBKKCN010000278.1:0-4683 GCA_046712525.1 Candidatus Rokuibacteriota bacterium | reverse complement strand
GTCGACGCCGATCTCGCTGTCGGCCGGGATGATGTTGAAGCGATCGACGATGGCGCGGCGGATGCGGGCGCCCTTGCCCACCGTGGTGTGGTCCATCACGATGGAATCCTCGACGACGGCGCCTTCGTTGACCCATACGGAGCGGCCCAGGATCGAGTTGCGGATGGTGGCGCGCTTGACGAGCGAGGCCTCGCCGATGTGCGCGTTGTCGACGTCGCCGCCAATGAAGCGCGCGGGCGGCCCCGCGTGGTGGCCGGTGCGGATGGGCCAGTACCGGTTGTCGAGGTCAAAGCGCGGCGATTCGCCGAGCAGGTCCATGTGCGCGTCCCAGTAGGACTGGATGGTCCCCACGTCGCGCCAGTAGCCCTGTTCCTCGTAGGGCTTCACGCCGGGCACCTCGTTGGCCTGGAAGTCGTAGGCGTACACGTGCCCGCGCTCCACGAGCTCCGGGATGATGGAGCGGCCGAAGTCGTGATCGGTGGAGCGGCGCGCGTCGGCGAGGAGCGCGTCCACGAGCGTCTGGCGCGAGAAGAAGTAGTTGCCCATCGACACCAGCGCGCGCTTGGGATCGTTCGGCATCGCGGGCGGCTGCGCCGGCTTCTCCACCCAGTCGACCACCTTGCCGTGAGCGTCGACGGCGAGCACGCCGAAGGCCGAGGCCTCCGCGCGCGGCACCGGCCGCGCCGCCACCGTGACGTCGGCGCCGGAGTCGAGGTGGAAGGCGAGCATCTGGTTGACGTCCATCCGGTAGATGTGGTCGGCGCCGAAGATGGCGATGAAGTCCGGGTTGAAGTCGTCCACCACGTTCAGGTTCTGGAGCACGGCGTCCGCCGTGCCCCGGTACCACGCGGGGCCGAAGCGCATCTGGGGCGGCACCACCGTCACGAAGTAGTCGGGCACGATGCCGGTGGTGCGCCAGGACAGGCGCACGTGCTCGATGAGCGACTGCGACTTGTACTGCACGAGCACGTACAGCGAGAGCATGTCGGAGTTGATGAAGTTGGAGAGCACGAAGTCCACGATGCGGTAGCGCCCCGCGAAGGGCACGGCGGGTTTGGAGCGGTCGCGCGTCAACGGATGCAGCCGCTCGCCCTTCCCTCCCGCCATGATCATGGCCAAGACGCGCGGCCGTCGCTTCATCGCCGGCTCTCCGCCTATGACTTGGGGGACTGGGCCCAGGAGGGGTCGAGGTCGGCGAACACGAAGTCTTCGCGCTCGAGCCGGCGCAGCGTGTCGGCCGCTTCCACGGACAGGGTGCCGCCGCCGCGCAGTGTGTGCACCACCTCGGAGAGCCGCTTGAATTCTGCGTAGTGCTCGGCCACCCGCCGCTCCGCGTAGTCGCGCGCGGCGGCGGTGGTGACCAGGAACTGCCAGTCGGAGGCCTCCAGCAGGAGCAGCTCGCGCGTGGCCTGAGTGAGCGCGCGTCGCAGGTCGGGGTTGTGAGCGTCCTGCGTGGCGTGGCCCAGGTGCTCCACCCACTCCGCCTCCGCGCTGTACACGCGATCCCACGTCCACTCCGTGTCGCGGTTGAGCCACACGCGGTGGTCGCCCCCTTCGCCCCACGAGCCTTCCGGCAGCGACAGCGTCGTCTTCGCCGGCACCGCCGCCAGCGCCTCCCCGAGCGTCATCGGCGTGAGGCCGGCCCCCGCCATGGCGCGCCCGCACGCCTCCAACCACTGCGGCCCCTCGAACCACCAGTGGCCGAAGAGCTCCGTGTCGTACGGCGAGCACACGAGCGCGGGCCCGCTCTTGGCCGCGTGCTCGACGGTGTCGCGCACGAGGGAGACGAAGTGCTTGGCCTGCGCGACCGTCTTCTGCGCGGCGATGGCGGGATCGTACGGCTGCTTGGTGCCGAAGTCGCCCTTGCCGTCCGTGATGCGCCAGAAGCGCAGACCGCCCGGAAAGTGTTTCTTGTGGAACTCCAAATAGTTGAAGTCGCCCGGATAGCCGTGCTCGCGGCTCCACACCTGCAGCGTGGACTTGGGATCACGAAAGAAGGCGATGGCGGAGCCGGTGCCGCCGCGCGAGGCTACGCGGTACGGCTGGTAGGGGGAGCGCTTCTCCGCCACCGGGATGGCGGCCGGCTCGCCCCGCTGCCCGCGCGCGGGCACGTAATCGCGGTACAGGAACACAGGATCGCCCGCCGCCACGAGGTGCGAGTCGGCGACGAAGTATTCCAGCTCGTGCTCGGCGAGCAGCTCTTCGAGGCCGGGACGCATGCGGCGATCGCGCCCGCGGTCCCGCCCGGTGGGCGGGGTCCACTCGTAGCGCGGCCGGTACGCGCATTCGGGCAGCCAGATGCCGCGCGGCGCGCGGCCGAAGTGGCGCTTGTGCGTCTCCACCGCCGTGCGCAGCTGCAGGTGGATCGACTCGTCGCGCGACAGCAACGGCAGATAGCCATGGGTGGCCGCGCACGTGATCATCTCGATGTGGCCCCCGCGCTGCAGCTCGGCGAGCGTGCCCGGGATATCGCCGCCGATGCGGCGGTGCAGCTCCCACATGCGCTCGTAGAACTCCTCCCAGAAGTGGGTGAGCGCCACCAGTTCCTTGTCGCCCTCGCGTGTGAAGTGCTCGCGGCTCTCCACGCACGCGCGCCGCACGTTGTCGTAGTAGAAGGCGAGCTCCTTCTGGAATTCGGGGGAGGCGAGCTGCTCGGTGAGCACGGGGGAAAGGTTGATCGTCCACTTGGGCGAGATGCCGTCGCCGACGAGGCGATGCGCGACCTCCAGCAGCGGCAGGTAGCACTCGAAGGCCGCCTCCGTCAACCAATCACTTCCGTGCGGCCACCGGCCATGATTGACCACCATCGGAAGATGGGTATGAAGGACCAACGCGAACGGATAGCCCATGACCGCGAACACCTTTCTACAAGAGCCGAGCCCGGATGTGACGACCGACGATCATTGGACCGTATGAAATCGCTTGGCGCAAGCCTTCATCTGGGCGCAACCGTGCACGAGGGCGGGACGACGTTCCGCGTGTGGGCCCCCGCCTGCCGTTCCGTGGAAGTCCTCGTGGAAGGACGTCCGCTGGCGCGCATGAACCGCCTCGACGAGGATGTGTTCGAGCTGACCGCGCCCTCGGTGCGCGCCGGCATGCCGTACCTCTACCGGCTCGACGGCGCCCGCGACCGCTCCGACCCCGTCTCACGCTTCCAGCCGCAGGGCGTGCACGGACCGTCCGTCGTCGTGGACCCGCAGCAGTTCCCGTGGACCGACCAGGGATTCCGAGGCCACCCGCCCTCCGACCTCGTCTTCTATGAAGTACACGTGGGCACGTTCACCACGGCAGGGACGTTCGAGGCGGTCATCGCGCACCTGCCCGCCCTCGTGGACCTGGGCGTCACCGCCGTCGAGCTCATGCCGGTGGCGGAGTTCCCGGGCTCGCGGAACTGGGGCTACGACGGCGTGCACCTCTACGCGCCGCAGTCCACCTACGGGGGGCCACGCGGCCTGCGCCGCCTCGTCGACGCCTGCCACGCGCACGGCCTCGCCGTCGCTCTCGACGTCGTCTACAACCACCTCGGGCCCGAGGGCAACTACCTCGCGGAGTTCGGCTCCTACTTCACCGACCGCCACCAGACACCGTGGGGCCTCGCGCTGAACTTCGACGGACCCGGCGCCGACGGCGTGCGCCGGCACTTCGTGGACAACGCGCGCTACTGGGTGCGCGAGTTCCACATAGACGCCCTGCGCCTGGACGCCATACATTCCATCCACGACACACGGTCCGTGCACGTGCTCACGGAGGTGGCGGAGGCGGCGCGCGAGGAAGCCCGGCTTCTCGACCGCCCCGTGCACATCGTGGCGGAATCGCATGACAACGATCGCGCCATCGTGCTGCCTCAGGAGGCGGGAGGCCTCGGCCTCGACGCCGTGTGGTCGGACGACTTTCACCACGCGCTGCACGCCGTGCTCACCGGTGAGCGCGGCGGCTATTACTGCGACTTCGGCGCCTCCGCGCCGCTGGCGCGGGCCATCGAGGAGGGCTTTGCCTTCCAGGGCGAGCCCTCGCAGTACTACGGGCGCAAGCGCGGCACGCACGCCCGTGACCTGCCCGGGGAGTCCTTCGTCATCTGCGTGCAGAACCACGACCAGGTGGGCAATCGCGCCGCCGGCGAGCGGCTCAACACCCTCGTGCCCTTCGAGGCGGTCAAGCTTGCCGCCGGCCTCATGTTCGCGGCCCCTGCCATCCCGTTGCTGTTCATGGGAGAGGAGTACGGCGAGACGGCGCCCTTCCAGTTCTTCACCTCGTTCCTCGACCGCGGGCTCGCGGAGGCGGTGCGCCAGGGTCGCGCGGGCGAGTTCAGCCGCTTCGGGTGGAAGGGCACCATTCCGGATCCCGGCGTCCCTGCCACCTTCGTACGCTCCCGCCTCAGCCATGCGCTGGCCAGCGCGCCGCGCCACCGCGAGCTGCGGGAGTATTACCGGCAGTGGCTCGGGTTGCGCCGCGTGCATCCCGCCCTCGGCAGCCGCTACAAGGAGCGCGCTGCGTGCACCATCGACGCCGAGGGTGTGCTCACGCTGACGCGTGGCGCCCCGTCGGGCGGCCGCGTGCGGGTCGTGGCCAATCTCACGGCGAAACTGCAAAACCTGCCCCCCGTCACCGCCGGTGAGCACGTCGTGCTCGACAGCGAGAGCCCGCGCTTCGGGGGCCGCGTCCAGCGGCCGCTGTCCCCGTACC
>JBKKCN010000277.1:0-11304 GCA_046712525.1 Candidatus Rokuibacteriota bacterium | reverse complement strand
GCCCGGAGAACAAGGTCGCGCTCGGTTTCGTCGAGGGCCTGAACAACAAGGTCCGCGTCCTCCAGCGCCGCGCGTACGGGCTCCGCGATGAGGAATACCTCCGCCTCAAGATCCTCACCTGCATGCTCCCGGCGATCTGACAGTGGCCCTCATACCCAAAAGTCTCTGGATTCACCCACACGACTTCACGAAGACCCTTTTTAACTTTTTAGGAACATCGGGATGTTCCTCGAACATGGAACGAGCGCACATCTCCACTCACTCAAAATCCTCACCGCTCGTTCCTCGTAGAACGACACGCACGCTTCAACTGCGGTGGCCTGATGCTCGTGTAGATCTGTCGTGTCGATGCGTGAGTGTCCGAGCAGGGCGCGGACTTCCTCGAGGTGACGGGTTTGTCGTGCGGAGATGCTTCCGGTGCGCGGCGGGGTAATCGAAGTAGGTGAGCACCGGCGGCAAGTATCCGAAGCCGTCGCGTCGCTGACTGTCGATCAGGGGCGGCGCGTAGTCGGTAAAACCTCGGCGCCGAAGGCGGTAAGAATTAAATCGACGTTCGAGACGATGCGCTTGCGGGAAGGCGTGACGAAGGGCGCCGGCTCGCGGGTCGCGGGATCACCATGGCGTTCAAGCGCCTGCAGGTGGCCCAAGGCCACTGGCGGCGCCTCGATGCGACCGAGTTTTCGCTCGTCCGCGCCGGCGTGCGCTTCGAGGATGGGGTGGAGATCGAGCCACAATTGCTGACATAGCTCATGGACCGGTCGAGCGGGTAGCGGTGCCCGGTCAATTCCGGAGGCGGATGAACGGCCTCGATGCTGTGGGCTCAGATGCGATATCGTTGCGCCATGCGGGACCGTAGGACTTCCCCGGGTGTCTATCTCTTCGCTGCCGTGGTCATGATCTCGCTCGCCATGGGTGCGCTGTTCTCGCTGGCTGTGTTCATGCTGCCGATCAGCGACGCCACGGGGTGGACCCGCAGCGGCCTCTCGAGCGTCGCTCTGGTGAACTGGATCGCGCTTGGACTCGGCGCGCTCCTTGGCGGGATACTTTCTGACCGCATCGGAATCCGGGTCGTGTGCACAACCGCGGCGTTTATGATCGGCTTGGGGATGGTGGTCGCGAGCCAGGCCACCACGCTCTTTCAGCTTTTCCTCAGCTTTGGCGTCTTCGTGGGATTCGGCGCGGGGCGTGTTATGCACCGTTGACCGCGGGAATGACGAAATGGTTCACAACGAATCGCGGGCTGGCTGTAGCGACCACCTCTGCGGGCATCGGGATCGGGATTATGGTGGCGGCGCCGCTCGCGCGTTGGCTCATCAGTGTCTTCGACTGGCGGGTTGCGATGCTCTTGATGGGCGACCTCGTCTGGATCATCGCGGTACCGATCGGATTCCTGCTCGCCGACGCCCCCTCGAGTATCGAGGCGGGCGGATCCAGCGTGGAGCCGGAAGGCCGCAGTGTCCGTGAGGTGCTTACGTCGTGGCCGTTCGCCGTCATCTCGCTGACACATTTTGCGTGTTGCGCGGCGCACTCCGGTCCGATCTTCCACATGGTGACGTACGCGATCGATCACGGTATCGACAAGATGGTGGCGGCGACGGTCCTTAGCATTTCGGGGCTGTCATCGATCGCCGGGCGGATTGGTGGCGGTATTCTCGCGGATCGCTTTGGCGCGAAGCGCACGCTGATCGCAGGCCTGGCTCTGCAGGCGATCGCCGCGTTGCTGTACTTGTTCGTCCGCGATCTCTGGCACTTCTACATACTGGCGTTGTTTTTCGGAGTGGCCTACGGCGGCGTCATGCCACTCTACGCGCTGTTTGCTCGTGAGTATTTTGGCCAGCGAGTGATCGGCACGGCCTACGGCGCCGTCTTCTTCGTCTCCACGCTCGGGATGGGGCTGGGGTCGTATGCGGGCGGCTGGTTCTACGACCGTCTCGGCGCATACACGTGGTTGTTCATCGGCTCCTTCACGATCGGTCTTGCCGCCCTGGTTCTCTCCCTCGCATTCCGACCACCGCGCCCGGCGAAGCTCGTGCTCGCCGTGCAGTAACTGCCCACCCAGGCCGATGGAATTTCACTTCGTACTCTTGGGGCTCATCGCGAATGGTTTGGATCCGAAGGATCCCGAGTTCGCCAAAGCATTCGGGGCGGCGATCATCCTGATGCTCGTCTCCGTGGTGGGATTGGTTATCTGGGTCACGAAGCGACGCTGAACGGCCCTAGTAACCTTTCGTCACATCTGCCCGGTGGCGCCTCCAGAACGATCCATAGAACTGCGAGCTTATCGTAAGAACTGCGAGCTTATCGTAGTCAGATTGTTGATTGTTGATTGTTGACAATCTGGAACTCACGGCATAGCCTTCGCGCCAATCTCATGGCACGGCACGCTCTTGAGCGGAGGAGTCTCGACATGCAGGCTGCCGATGCGCTACGCGAGCGCATCGTGAGCGGATTGTTCTCGCCCGGCGAGCGTTTGACGGAAGAGGCCCTGGCCGAGCTGCTCTCGATCAGCCGAGGCACCGTCCGTTCAGCCCTCCAGAAACTGACCTTCGAGGGCCTCGTCAAGCAGACGCCGTACAGGGGGTGGAAGGTCCCCCATCTGACGGCGAAAGATGCCTGGGAGCTCTACACACTGCGGAGCAGCCTGGAGGGCCTGGCTGCCCGTTTGGTGGCCGACAGGATCACGCCGGGCAAGCGCACGGCGCTCAGAGCCGCGCTGAAAAAACTCTCAGATGCTGCCCAGACTGGAAGTCGTCCCGCGGTTGCCACGGCCGACTTCGAGTTCCACAAGACGGTCATCCGTTTGGCAGAGCATGAGCGACTCGGCAGACAGTACGCCCTTGTGGAGCAGCAGGTCCGCATCTACATCGCGTCCTGCGACGCGCTGCTCCCGAATCTCGAGGCGATCGCGCGCCAGCACGAACCCATCGTCGAGGCGATGTGCGATGCGCAAGGTGAAGCGGCGGAGCATATGGCGCAGGTCCACAACACCGTGGACGGGGAAACGCTCGTACGCCAGTTACAAACTCTCGACCGGCGAGATTTGTCCCAAACGGCTGCGGGCAGACGGACCAGGGAGCGCCCCGGAGCTCGAACGCCGACGCCGCGAACGGAGCCCACAGGCGCCCCGCGTCACTCGTGGCTATCTTAAGTTCTATGCCGAGCACGCCAGCTCGGCGTCACAGTTGGCAACGCTGCCCCGCTGAGAGCGGTGTCGATACCACGGAATGCTCGAGCCGATGACATTCAAGGAGGCACTCATGAGGGCGAGATGGACGCTTGTGGCGTGTTGCATGCTACTGCTTGCGCTGGGGATCTTAGGGAGCGGCGCTCTGGCCCAGAGCCAGGATGACGTCATCAAGATCGGCATGACCAATTCCTTCAGTGGGGGCCTCGCGCAGGCCGCGAGCCCTGTTTGGCGGGGGGTCATGGTGTGGCAGGACTGGGTCAACGCCCAGGGCGGCATCATGGTCAAGGACCGCAACAAGAAGATGCAGGTCAAGGTGATCTACTACGACGACGAAACCAGCCGCGAGAACCTGATCCGCCTCTACGAGAAGCTGGCGACGTCCGACAATGTCGACTTTTTCTTCGCGCCCTACGGCAGCGGGCAGACCTTCGTCGTCGCCGGCCTCGGGGACAAGTACAAGAAGTTCATGGTCTCCACGTCGGGCGCGGCGCCGAACATCTATCAGCAGGGTTACAAGTACATCATTCAGGGGATCATGCAGGCCGATCAGTTCGGCCGACCGTACCTCGACATGCTCGCGAAGGTGGACCCCAACCATAAGAAGATTGCGATGGTCTACGAAGACCACCTGTTCCCGAAAAGCGTGGCGACCCTCGTGAAAGACATCGCCGAAAAGCTGGGCTTTCAAGTCGTGCTGTTCGATCGCTTCCCGTCGGGCGCACAGGACGTCTCGGCGGTGCTGACGCGTGTCAAGCAGTTGAACCCCGACCACATCTATTTCATGGCGAACATCGAGGGGTCGATCGTCGGGCTGCGGCAGATGTCGGAGCTGAAGGTTCGTGCCCGTTCGATCGGCATCCTCGACAACGGCATGTACTACTACAAACAGGCGCTGGGGGGGAAGACGCTCGACGGGATCATGGGGCCTGTCGAATGGGACATGAGCCAGCGGTACAAGGGCATCACTCTGGGGCCAAACAACGACGAGTTCCTCGCGCTGCACAAGAAGCGCTTCCCGGGTGTGGAACCCGACAACCACACGCCGCTCGGGACGAACGCGGGCCTCATTCTGCAGCGAGCCATCGAGCAGGCCGGCACGCTCGACTCGGTGAAGGTGCGTGAGCAGTTCTGCACGATGAAGCTGACGACGCTGATGGGTCCGCAGGCTTGGGACTGCACCACGGGCCTGATGAAATATCCGAGCGACGGTGGCATGCCAGCCATTGTGACGCAGTGGCGTGAGGATGAGTCCACGGTGACCGTGTGGCCGCCGGAGTTCGGCGACCTCAAGCTCTTGAAGTTTCCGGTCAATAAGTTCTAGAGGAAATGATGGCGGGCGCGCGTGACAGGCGCGCGCCCGCATCAGCGTCATGGATCTCCTTCTCGCGCAGGCCATCGCGAACGGGCTCCTCATCGGGGCCATCTACGGGCTCGCCGCCCTCGGCTTGACACTCGTCTGGGGCATCATGGACGTGGTGAATCTTGCGCATGGAGAGTTCGTGCTCTTCGGCGCATACCTGACGTTCGTGCTCTTCAGCCAGCGGGGGGCGTTCGGCGGCGTCAACCCGCTATTGAGCCTGCTCATCGTCGTTCCCGCCGGCCTCCTTCTCGGCGTCGTCCTGTATCGCCTGCTCCTGCAGCGTGTGGTGGGGCAGCCGGCCCTGACGACGCTCCTGCTGACCTTCGGGCTGTCCATCCTGTTCAACAACAGCCTCTTGAACTGGTTCGGGCCTGACGTCCGCATCGTCCGCTGGGCGCAGGGCTCGCTCGTGGTGGGGGGGGTGGCGCTGCCATGGACTCGGCTCATCGCCTTTGCGCTCGTGATGCTCGCCTCGCTCTGTTTGTTCATCTTCCTGCAGCGCACGTATGGCGGTAAGGCGATCCGTGCCGTCATGCAAGACTCGGAGGCCGCGGCCGCCCTCGGCATCGACACGCAGCGGGTGCTGACGACGGCGTTTGCGGTCGGCACCGTGCTGGCCATGGTGGCGGGCGTGCTCGTGAGCGTCGCGCTCTCCTTTTCACCGGCCAACGGCGTCCAGTTTTCGGTGACCTCGTTCGTGATCTGCGTCGTGGGCGGGCTGGGCCGCCCCCTCGGCGCGATGCTGGGCGGGCTCATCGTGGGACTGGTGGAAAGCTTCACCGGGATCTTCATCAGCCAGGCCTACACGCCCGCGATGGTGTCGCTCCTCCTCATCGCGTTTCTTCTCGTCCGCCCCGCGGGGCTCTTCGGAAACGCGGCGCGATGACAGGGATCGCGCGCCTGCTGTCGCTCTGGCGCCGACCCACGCCGCTGCTGGCGCTCGCCGTCTGCGCCGTGCTCGCGCTGGTGCCGCTCTCGCGCAACGCGGAATGGGTCACCTTCTGCATCACGATGATGAACCTCATCGTGCTGACGTACAGCCTCAACATGGTCGTCGGGCTCACCGGGTATCTTTCCTTCGGGCACGTCGTCTTCTGGGGTCTCGGGGCGTACACGGCGGGGGCGCTGGTGATGGCAGGCGGGGGGCCCATCGGCTACAACCCCTACTGGCTCGTCCCCGTTGGGGGCGTGGTGTCGATGGTGTTCGCGGCCATCGTCGGGTACCCGACGATGCGGCTGCGCGGCGCCTACTTCGCCATTGCGACGGTGTCGATCAACAGCGCCGTGCAAACGCTGTTCTTCAACCTTGAGCGGCTGGGCGGCGCGGAAGGGTTGCCGCTGAACCGTGCGCTGCTCAACTTGACGGATCGCGTGACGCCGGCCTACTACGTTCTGCTGGGTCTGCTCTTCCTCGCCTTCTGGACGCATTACGGGATCTTGAAAGGCAAGATCGGCTACGGACTGCGGGCCATTCTCAACGATGAGGACGTCGCGGAGACGATGGGCGTCAACGCGACCGGCTACAAGGTGGCCACCTTCGCCGTGGCCGCCTTCTTCGCCGGCATCGCAGGTGCGGCGTGGGGCATCTTTCAGAACTTCGTCGACCCCGAGAACTTTCGCCTCGGCATCGGCGTGGACCTCTTCGTCATCATGATGCTGGGCGGGGTGGGAACGGCGCTCGGCCCGCTGGTGGGCGGCGTCATCTACTACGTGATCCGCGACCTGCTGATCCTGCGTTTTCCCTATCTCCACCTGGTCATCTTCGGGGTGGTGATCCTCGTCATCGTGCTCGCGTTCCCCGGAGGGCTGATTGGCACGCTCCGGCAGCGCCATCGCCGTTTGCGGGCGGTGCTGGAATGACGCCGGTGCCGCTGCTCGAGCTGAGCGCTGTCACGAAGCGCTTCGGGGGACTCACGGCGGTCAAGGATCTTTCCATGTCCGTGCGGCGGGGCGAGATCGTGGGGCTCATCGGACCAAACGGCGCCGGCAAGACGACGATCTTCAATGTCATCACGGGTGTTTATCGGCCGGACGCAGGCCAGGTCACGATCGCGGGAGAGCGCGTCGACGGGCTGGCGCGATACCGTATCGCGCGGCGCGGCGTCCGCCGCACCTACCAGATCGTCCGGCCCTTCGCCGACATGTCGGTCCTGGAGAACGTGATGGTGGGCGCGCTCTTCGGCCGAGCGGGCGACCAGGAGGAAGCGGAACACAAGGCGAGAGAAGTCGCGGCCTTCATGGGTCTCCAGGGCCGCGAGGACGAGCCGGCGTCGACGCTGAACCTTGGCGAGAAGAAGCGCCTGGAGATCGCCCGGGCACTGGCCGCCGATCCCGAGCTGCTCCTGCTCGACGAGGCGCTCTCAGGGTTGACGCCGCGAGAGATCGACGTGGCCTCGGCGACGATCTCACGTATCCGCACGGAGCTGGGCAAGACGATCGTCATCGTCGAGCACGTGATGCGCGCCATCATGGCCATCTCGGACCGCATTGTGGTTCTTCATCACGGCGAGAAGATCGCGGATGGCACGCCCCAGGAAGTCCGGCGCGACCGTCACGTGATCGAGGCGTACCTTGGCGAATCGGCCTGACGCCGCACCGCTCCTCGAGATCCGTCAGCTGGAGGTCGCCTACGGCGAAGTCCAGGTCCTGTGGGACGCTTCGCTGAGGATCGATGAGGGCAGCGTGACCGCCCTCCTGGGACCGAACGGTGCCGGTAAGAGCACGATGCTGAAGACGATCATGGGGCTCAAGCGTCCCCTCGCGGGTGAAATCCTGTTCGCAGGACAGCCGATCCAGGAATTGTCGTCGCATGGCATCACCGAGCTCGGGGTGTCGTTGATCCTGGAGGGAGGGCGCCCGTTCGCTGAGATGACCGTCGCCGAGAACCTCGACCTTGGCGCCAACAGCCGTCGGGCACAGGCGCGCGCGGATGCCGCCCGCGCCGAGGTATTCGAATTGTTCCCGGTCCTCCGTCAGCGTCACGGCCAGGTGGCCGGCACGCTGTCGGGCGGCGAGCGTCAGATGTTGGCGCTGGGCCGAGCCCTCATGGGCAGCCCGCGGCTCCTCATGCTGGACGAGCCCAGTCTGGGACTGGCCCCGCTCGTGGTCCGTCAGATGTTCGAGATCATCGAACGGCTGAACAAGCGCGGAATCACGATTCTGCTCGTCGAGCAGAACGTCAATCACAGCCTCAAGCTCGCCCACCACTCCTACGTGCTGGAGACAGGCAAGGTCGTTCTCGAGGGCGGCCAGGAACTGCTCAACAACGAGTACGTCAAGACGTCGTACCTGGGTCTCTAGACTTGCCAGAGGAGACAGGCTCATGAAATTGCTTATCGACAAGGGGTGGGTGATCCCGGTGGATGGCCGCCGCGATTCCATCGAGAACGGCGCGGTTGCCATCGACGGCGCACGAATCGTCGCGGTCGGCCCCCGCGATGAGGTCGTGAAAACCTTCAAAGCGGACCGAACGATCGACGCCGGCGGCAAGGCGGTCCTGCCGGGCTTCGTCAATACGCACAGTCACCTCATGGGAGCGTTCAACAAGGGACTGACGGAGGATCCCCCCAAGTTGTCGGGCGGCCTCTTTACCCTCGCCATGCCGCTCCAGCGCAAGTACATCCGGCCGGAGGAGGTGTACTGGCCGGCGATGATGCACGCGATGGAGACGCTGAAGACGGGCACCACGACCATCAACGAGGTGTGGTGGTTCGAGCGTGAGGTCGCCAAGACCGTGAGAGACATCGGCTTGCGCGCCGTCATCGCCGAGAACATCAGCGAGCACGACCTGACGAAGCTGCATCCTGACTATCAGGAGCGGCACTACGACGCCGACGAAGGCAAGCGGGCGATCGAAGCCGCAGTGTCCTTCATCGAAGAGTGGGACGGAAAAGCGGACGGCCGCATTACGTGTCGATTTGGGCCGTTCTCGGCCGACACCTGCTCGGAGCGCACCCTCCTCGAGATCAAGCAGCTGGCGGAGAAGCGCGGGCTCGGCTACCACGTCCATCTGGCGCAGATCCCCGGCGAAGTGGAGTACATGCGCCAGGCGTATGGCAAGGGCTCCGTGGAGTACCTGCATGGGCTGGGCTACCTCTCGCCGAAGTTCGTGGGAGCCCACTGTGTCTTCATGACGCCGGAGGAAGTCGGGATGATGAAGGATACCGGCGCCCATATGAGCCATACCGCCTATCTCGTCGGCAAGCGGGGCTACTTCCCGCCGATGACAGAAGTCTACCGGCAAGGTGTCTCGGTCTCCATCGGTGCGGACTGGCTGAGCAACGACGTGTTCAAGATCATGCGAGCGGCCATCCTCCTTGCACGGCACCAGGCCAAGTCGTCGGCGATCATCAACGGGCCTCGGGTGCTGGAGTTCGCGACGATGGGCGGGGCGCGCGCGCTGGGGCTCGACAAGGAGATCGGCTCACTGGAGGTCGGGAAGCGGGCCGATCTCTTCCTGCTCAACCTCCGCGTGCCGTGGCTGCATCCCATCCGCCCGCAGAACATCGTCTCGAACATCGTCTACAACGCCAACGGCAGCGACGTGACCGACGTCATCATCGACGGCCGCATCGTGGTGGAAGCGGGGCGCTGCGTGACCGTGAGCGAAGACGAAACGTTTCGCGAATGCGAGCGCGTCGCGAAAGTCGTCTGGGAACGGGCGCGGGGGCTGTTCGACGCGTGATGAGCGGGGCACTGACCTGGTTGTCAGCGGTCGACGTCGCGAAGCCGGCCGCCGGCCTGCGGTGTGAAGGGGGCAAAAGATGAACATCGTCACCGAGATGGAGTTGGCCTCCGGCACCCACTGGGCCGGGGTGGTCGACGCCGGCGCCGTACTGAGGATCGTGGACCTCGAGGGCCAGCAGGCCGTCGACTTCTTATGCTATGACGCGGCAGATCCCGGCGATCGTTACAACGCGCCCGATACGATGAAGTACGCGGGCACGATCTACCTCACCACCGGACACGGGCTCTACAGCGTGAGGGCGAAGCGGCTGTTCACGATCATCGAGGACACGGTGGGTGGTCACGACACGCTGGCCGGCTGCTGCAGCGCCGCCAACAACCGTCTCCGGTACGGCGAACCAGGGCCCGGCAACTGTTACGAGAACTTTATTCAGGCCCTTCGTCCGTTTGGTCTGGGAGAGCGCGACATCGTCCCGAACATCAATTTCTTCATGAGCGTCCCCGTCGCTCTCGATGGCGCGCTCGGAATACGACCGGGGACGTCGAAGGCCGGGGACCGCGTCGACCTGCGGGCCGAGGAGCGAGTGCTCGCGGTCATCTCGAACTGTCCCCAGCGGCTCAATCCGGCGAACAACTTCAATCCGACTCCGATCCGACTGATGGTCTATCGACCATGAGGGCATCGTGATCGACATCGACGGCGCCTACGACTTGCACATTCACTCCTCACCCGACCTGTTTCCGCGCGTCGCGGACGATGTGCGGATGGTCGCCGATGCGGCGAGCAAAGGGTTCGCGGGCGTGGTGATGAAGAACCACTTCGAGGGGACCGGCTCTCGAGCCCAGCTGGCGGGGCAAACCGTGACGGGCATGAAGGTGTACGGGGGCCTGGTGTTGAACCGGTACGTCGGCGGCATCAATCCGCATGCAGTCGAGGTGGCGCTGAAGATGGGCGCGCGTATCATCTGGATGCCGACACTGGATTCCGCGTGTCACCGGGCCGCCTTCGGCTTCGGCGGGGGCTTTCTCGCCCAGTCGAGTGGGCTGGAAACCGAAAGGGAAGGGATCAGCATCCTGCGCGGCGGCACGTTGATGAGCGAGGTGCGCGAGATCATGGCGCTCGTCAAGGAGCGCGGTGTTGCGCTCGCGACCGGCCACGTCTCATTCGACGAAATCCGTGCCCTCGTCGATGAGGCGGCCGCGCAGGGATTCCGGAAGCTGATTCTCACGCATCCGTATGACAAGGCGCCGGGCCTCAGCCTGGAACAGGTGCGGGCTCTCGCGCAGCCACACGTGCGGATCGAGTTCGTGTTTTGCTCCATTACGCCGAATTGGCGGTTCACGGATGCCGCGACCATCGCGCACTGTATGAAGACCATCGGGCCAGACCGATTCGTCATTTCCTCCGACGGTGGGCAGGTCCACAATCCGATGCCCGCCGACGGGTACCGGCAGTTTGTCGATGTGCTTGGCGCCGAAGGCATCGCCACCGAGGACTTCCGGGTGATGTGTCGCGACAACGGCGACTTTCTTCTGCACGGCTGAAAAGCGATCATGAAGCCTGCGCCATTTGAGTACGTGTGTCCCCGCTCGCTCGAGGAAGCGTTGGAGTTGCTCGGACGTCACGGCGACGAGGCCAAAGTCCTCGCGGGAGGCCAGAGTCTCGTGCCCATGATGAACATGCGCTTGGCCCGCCCCGGGGTCGTCATCGATATCAATCGGGTCGCTGGCCTCGACGGCATCGTCGATCATGGCCCAGCCGTTCACGTGGGCGCGCTCGTGCGGCAACGGTCCCTGGAGCGGGCGGCGGCCATTCGAGCGCGTGCGCCGCTGCTCAGTGAAGCGGCGCCGCTCATCGGGCATCTGCAGACACGGTCCCGGGGCACGGTGTGCGGCAGTGTGGCGCACGCCGACCCCGCGGCTGAGCTACCCGCCTGTTTCGTTGCTCTGGACGCGGTGTACCAGTTGACGGGCGTCCGGGGACAGCGGCGCGTTGCGGCAGCCGAGTTTCAGATCGGGCTCTTTACCACCGTGCTGGCACCGGACGAGATCCTTACCGCCATCGAAGTGC